>URER01000032.1 GCA_900547005.1 uncultured Prevotella sp. | reverse complement strand
GCTTTATGTTTTACACCATATAAAAAAAAAGAGGCTGCGCCTATTTTGACACAGCCCCTTTATATTGTTAAACACTGTAAAGAGTGATTTCTTAGAAGAACAAGTAGCGGTTGTCTACGATGCCGGCCTTATTGATAAGGTCTTGCATGAAATTGCCTACATATTGCATACCCATCTGGCGGCAACGCTGCATCTGTGCATTAGCATCGTATTTAGCTCCAGAACGCTGTACCTTCTTTACTACCTGGAAAAGATAAACACCAGCATTGCCCTTAACAGGATTCTTTGAGAACTTACCTGCGGCTGTGGCTGCTACTGCGCCGGATAAAGCTGGCTCGGCAGCACCGGTCTCCTGTACGAATGCCGGAGCAGAGAATGTAATCTGGTTGATTGTAGAAACCTTTGCACCCTTAGCCTTTGCTGCGTTCACGCTGTTTACACCTTTAAGTTTAGAGATAATCTTTTCAGCCTTCTTATCCTTGATAACCTCGCGCTTCAAGAACTCTTCTACCTGTGGATCCTTGTAGTCGCGATAACCCTGCGGATGTGTCTTTGTGAGGGCTACAATCATCATGTGGTCGTTGTTTCCGCATTCATAGAGAGGACTAATCTCGCCTTCCTTAGCTGAGAAGACCCATTTCAAAGCCTCACGAGTTGCGCTTACGCCTGCAACATTATGCTGTGTAGTTGCAATGTTCTGCTGCTGCTCAACTTTGTAACCATACTTAGCTGCAATTTTCTCCATATCTTCGATAGAAGAGCACTTGGTTACGAACTCGCTGAATCTGTTATATGCTGCATTGTGAGTTTCTTTGCTGAAGTCAATCACTTTCTTGATGACTGCTGCTGTGAACTTATCTGTCATTGCACGGCGGTCTGTAACTTGGAGAATTACGTTGCCCTGAGTGAGTGCTACATTCTTTGTCGCATTAACCTCGCCATTCAATAGAGATTCGATATACTGACGGTTGTCGGCATTCATACTTGTTGCTCCTTCGTACATTCTGCCTGTGAACCATACTTTCTCGCCAGTCTGTCCATATTTCTTTGCCAAAACTTCGAAGTCGGCACCGTTCTGAAGAGCATTGTATATGCTGTCGGCCTTTGTGCGAGCTTCGTTTGGCGTAGCTGCTACAACCTGAATCTGGCGATACTGTATAGAGTCAGGGAGTGATGTCTTAGCCACGAGACGAATGATGTTAAGAGTATTGTCGGCTTTGTTCTCTATCACACCGCTTGTGCCTATTGCCATAGAATCGAGTTTTGATGCGATATCCATAGGATAAGCAGACTTTGACATTGGAATACCGAGGTACTGAAGCTGTGATGCGCTCTTGCTTATAACCTGCGCAGGGTCTGCTGCTTCAGCGAGTTGTTTCTGATAGCCGTTCATTTCCTTCTGCAAAGCATTGCGGTCTGCATTGCTTGCCTTGATTTGGAAGTCAACATACTTTATGTCGCGTGTCTCGACAGGCTGTTTGAACGCCGGTTTCAACTCCTCGAACTTAGCCTTCAAGTCTGCGTCCTCAACCTTTACATCAGCATCTTTGATAGTGCTGTAAGCGACAGAAGCAAGCTGTATCTGGCTCTCTTCGTTGTCCTCCTTGAATGACATCTTTGCCTCAACCTTGTTGGATAGTACGCAGTTTGCAAGCAAACCTTGATACTTCTGTGCCAAGAGCTGTGTGCGGAGGTTCTTTTCTACGAACAACCAATAGTTGTAAACGGCCTTCATCTGTTCTGCCTGCTGCGGAGCCTGTGTCTTAGCCTTGTTATATTGGTCGATGAATTGCTTCAAAGAGTTTACATCGAAACGGCCTGTCTGCTGGTTTACGAATGGAGTTTGAAGCAGAACCTGATTTGTTCCCTGATTCAGAACGTTCTGAATCTCAGCATCGGTAACGGTGATTCCGAGCTTAGCGGCATCTTCGCTAACAACACTGTTGGTAACATACTGCTGCCAAACCTGATCTCTTAACTGTGTAAGTTCTTCTTCTGTGAGATTGTCGCGCTGCATAGTGAACTTCACTGCTTCCTGATACTCGTCTACAAGTTTCTGGAAGTCCTGCACATTGACTTTCTCTCCTAAAACCTCACCGATTCTTTGGCTTGCCTGTCCCTTCAAGCTGTTGCATGAACGGAAGGCTTCTTCGGCGATAAATGCAAAGAGACCGAGGCCTATAATGATGACCAGGGCTATACCTCTGCTTCTAATTTTTCCTAATACTGCCATTTTAATTTATTGTTTTTTAATTTATTTTCTTATTAGTAGTAGTGTGCCTGTTCGCGGCGCATACTATACAGTTATCTCCTTAGTTTAAGATAATGCATTTCTAAAATGCGTACAAAAATACAAAGAAAATAGGAAATAGCGTAATTTTTCTATAAGAAATATGCCTCAATCCTCTATTTTGAGTCTGACCAACTCAATTTTTGTCATTGTATTTTTTATTATCTTGAATGAGAATTTGCCTATTTTGACGATTTCGGTGAGTTTCGGAATGCTCTGATAGTAGTGCAGAATCATTCCGCCGACTGTCATATAATCATCATTCTCCGGTAGGTCAAGGTTGAACATTTCATTAACTTTGTCGATTTCAAGACGTGCGGAAAGTACATATTCGTTGTCTCCATGCTTCTCCGCAACGTATTTCGTTGAATCGTGTTCGTCCTCTATTTCTCCGAATATCTCCTCAACAATGTCTTCGAGACAGACGATTCCGCTGGTCCCGCCAAATTCATCTATGACTACACCAATAGACTTCTTCTGTTGCAGGAAGATTTGCATCAGTTTGTGTGCAGCCATTGTTTCCGGCACGAAGGGCATCTCGAGGATTTTGTCCCGCCAGTCTTTTGGATTGTTGAACATCTCAGACGAGTGGATATAACCGATTATATGGTCAATATCACTGTCATAGACAAGGATTTTGCTGTTGCCGCTTTCGATGAACATCTGTTGTAGTTCCTCAACCGAACAAGACTGTTCAACTGCGTTGATTTCCGTTCTTGGAATCATGCAATCGCGCACTTTCCTGTCTGAAAAGTCAAGAGCATTCTGGAAAATCTTTACCTCTTCCTTAATCTCGTCATCGCTACGGGCATTCTCTATTGATGATTGCACAAGGTTGTCCAAGTCTACTTTCGTGAAGAAACCGTCATCCTTACTCTTGTCCATCTTGATTCCTATCACCCGTAATATTCCCTTCGACAAGAGCGTGGAGAAACGGCTGATGGGCCATAATATGATATAAAAGATGTATGCTAACGGCGCAAATATTGTCAATAATTTGTTCGGGTTGCTCTTGAATAAAGTTTTTGGAAAAAACTCTCCTATAAACAGCACGATGAGAGTGGAGAGAATGGTGTCGAGCAGCACCCGCGTGCTTTCAGGATAGTTTGCGAACAGCGTCGTCTCGAATATGCGGGCGAAAAGGATTCCGTAAATGACGAGTACGATATTATTGCCCACAAGCATAGTCGAGACAAAACTGTTAGGGTTTCGGTAGAATAGAGACAGACATCGCTGGGGGATTCCGTCCTTTTCTTTGTCCATCTCCACAAGCATACGGTTGCTTGAAACAAATGCTATCTCCATTCCCGAAAAGAACGCGGATAACAGCATTGATATGACAATTCCTATTATTATCGGTAAATTCATCTGATGCTTATTTGTTATTTCTTTTCTTTTTCAGCCGGCTTGTTGACCTTCGTCGAGTCAGCCTTTCGTGCATTGACCATCGAATCGCGCGGGTTTGGCTTGTCCAACCCTATGTCGGCTTTTTCAAAAGAACCCTTCGTATTTGTTACGATATACTTCGTCATGTTCTCGTTGCTTTTGAAGTAATTGCCTTGCAATTCCCTTTCCGGGGTTTTCAGGTGCGAGAATTTATGCGACCATATTTCGTGTTTTTGTTCATCCCAATACAGCTCTTCGCTCGAAAAGCGTAGCCCTTGCTTTGTCAAGATGCGCACCCTTCCACGCAATTCCCAAATACGGTTCTTGTCAAAATAATATGCTGTGTCGCATTGGATATATGACTGAATGTGCAAAGTTTGGTCGAATTGGGTGAGGAAAACGCCCTTGTCAAATATCCATCTCGACGGATTGCGCTTGTCGTTCATCTCCCATCTCTCCGTTACGATGCGGTATTTTATCACGCCGGAATCGGAAATGAGGGTATTCACTCCATACGAAACCATCGACGGTACCGAGTCCTTGTCGCGTATGGCAGGCGCCGTATGCTCATGTTCCTCGGTACACGCGAGCAGTGCTATTATGCTGAATAAAAAAATAAAGACACTCTTTCTGTTCATCTCACGACTATCTGCGGATGCAGTCTTAATTAGTCAACCTTGAATTTGGCAAACCACTTCTCGTTGAAAGTGAAGCCGATGTTGATGCGGAATGTGTTTTCTTTGATAAGGCCGCTTGCGTCCAAGTTCGACCACTGGCCACTAATGTGCAGCATAGAGCGGTTGTTGTAGCCGTTCATGATCGGTATTCCGAAACCTGCGCTTATGGAAAGCTCTTTAGGACCGTCCTTGCCGTTTATCTTCTGGTATGGCGAAGCATACGAAACACCGGCCTTATAATGCACCCGGCCAAAGAAACTGCGCGACAATTCGCCGTGGCAATACTCGCCTCCGAACGTAACCTTGTGGCGGTCTTTGAACAATCCCTTTGTCAGATAATATGCGTTGTCGTCATATTGCGGATATTCCAAATCGCCCCATTTCTGCAATTGGTAATCAACACCCAATGTTATTTGGTTGTTATGTTTCCAAGCCGCACCGATTCCGAACGTGTGTGGCAGGCTCAAACCATCTTTGATAGAGTATGAGGTCGTGTCGGCAATACCCGTTTGTGAGTTGTTCGATATAATCTTACATTCCGGATCAGCTCCCAATTTGTGTCCGATACTGTATGTCGCACCCAATGTGAGCTGGTCTTTCTTTGTGATGTTGGCTTGATATTGCAGGCCTAAATCAATCTTATAGCTGTTGATTTCGGCTGTATAGTATTTTGCGAGCGTATTCACGTATGCATCGCTGTAACTGTTTATCACGTAGCGGTTGTAGTCTCCCCATACATACGAAACGTTGGCACCTATGGACAGTCCTTTCAGAGGCTCCCATGCCGCACCGAGATAGGCCTGATGGATGCCGCCTTCTCCGTGATATTCATTGCTGTAAGTGGTGTTTGATGAGTTTGGCGAAGAACTGCCGTTCACGTTGTCCTTATTATAATATGTATATCCGATATTTGTATAAGGAATAAGTCCGAAGCTGACACCAACGTGTTTCGCGGCCCGGAATATAGCTGTAACATACTCGAAGTTGGCTGTTTTTGCATTAACTTTTTTGTTGCCCTCTTCGTAATTTGTGAGCTGCAAGCCTACGCCAGCATCAAAAATGAATGATAATGAGTCTATCGCCGAATATGAAGCCGGGTTCATGGTGTTCACCTGATTGTGCTCACGCAATCCGTATGCGAGTCCGTTCATTCCTCTGTTGAAACTATTCGACTGATCCGAGAGCATTCCAAGACCATATTGGCTGTAAGGAGAGTTTGTGCCACTTTGCGCAAACGATGTCGTAGCTATCGCCGCAAACAAAGCGGCAGCTATTATTTTTCTCATTTTCTTTTCTGTTTATTTTAATGCCGGAATCCGCATCGTTTTTGTTTAGCCCTCTTTGAGAAAGCAAAATGCCGAAAACCGTTACGTTTTAATACGATGCAAAATTATTGAAAAAAATCGAAATAAAGGCATTTAAGTGGGAAATATAAGTTATTTTTGCATCGTGAAACAGATAAAAGGTTCTTTTAATATAGTTTTTGTGAGCCTGTTGCTGATGTTTTCTCTGAAAAGTTCAGCTACCGAAAGCGTTGAGCCTGGCATGGACTCGGTTACTGTAAGTTTGCTTACTTGTGGGCCGGGCAGCGAGGTATGGAGCCTTTATGGGCATACCGCCATCAGGATAGAAGACCGGCGTAGCGGGCGGGATATGGCAGTGAACTATGGTATGTTCTCCTTCCGGCAGAAATATTTTATATTCCGTTTTGTCTTTGGTCTTACTGATTATTCAATGGGGATTACTTCGATGGATAATTTCATTGCGGAATATTCATACGAAGGACGGACTGTTGTGCAACAAGACTTGAATCTGACCAATAAAGAAAAAGAATCTTTCTTGCGGGCGTTGTATGATAACGCTCTTCCTCAGAATGTTTCATACCGCTACAACTTCTTCTATGACAACTGTACTACACGCGCTCGCGATATATTAATTAATAGTATAGACGGTAAGGTGGAATACTCTGATACTGAATATGTTAACGTTTCGTATCGAAGTATGACTCGTCAGTGGAATGAACCTTATCCGTGGAGCCGTTGGGGGAATGATATTCTGTTGGGCGTTAAGGCTGATTTTGATACGGACAGGCGTCAGCAGCAGTTCCTGCCTGATAGTTTGAGGAAAGATTTTGATAATGCTTGGATAGTAGATAAGTCTGGCTCGAAGCGCAAACTTGTTGCGAATAAATTTATATTGATAAGTCGCCCGCAAACAATCACGGCTGATGAGCAGACTGATTTTTGCCGGCCGGCATATCTTTTCGGTTCACTTTTTATAATCACATTACTTATTTCAGTCGTCGAGCTTCGCAAGAAAAAAACATTCTGGTGGTTCGATTTGCCCCTGTTGCTTGCCACCGGAACGGCCGGATTAATACTCTTGGCGATGGTGTTTTCGCAGCATCCCACGGTAAATGTCAATTTTCAGATATTTGTGTTCAATCCTTTGTCGCTCTTTTTGTTATATCCCGTAATCCGAAAGGAATATAGGAGCGGTGCGCATTGGTACTGGAAGTTGCTCGCCCTCTGTGTGTTGGCTTTCTTTGTCTGCGGATTTGCGCAGCAATATGCCGAAGGAATGTATTTCGTTGCATTGTCTTTGTTGGTGCGGTGTGCGGTTAATGTCAGGAGGGCAAAGCTATGAGAAGCCGTTATATAAAAGCCCTGCTGATTCTTCTTGCCACGACCGGGGTTGAGACGCAGGTCATCACATTCGCGCTTAAGGCATCGGTAGGCGAGTTTGCCGTTACGGAAAACCTGTCGCAGTCGGAGTTCCGGACGCTTAGGGCCGATATCCTGTCTGTTGTAAACGCCCTGAAAAACCTCAATAACCATAAGGGGAACGATAATGTCTATCATCCGAATGGTTATGGTTTCGCATCACGCAATATTCTGCTGAGCACCCCGAACGCGGTGCTCGCACATAATATCTTTTTTGACTTACCACGCTTTTTACTTGCTGTTGCAGGAAAAAGCATTCGAATTCGTGCACCTTCACATTTTTGAAGATAAAAAACTCACTCGGAATTAAAGTTAGTTTGATGGCTTTTCAGGGCTTCTGACGGTGTTATATTATTGTGAAAAAACTTTACAAGTATAGCCCTCAGAATTGCGATATTTTCATTCAAAATCTCTTGCGAACGAAAATATACCGAAAATCGATGTTTTACGCCATACTTAATTAAAGTGTTGACGTTCAGCGACTTATCTCGCTTTTGCCTGATTTTGCCTCTTTTTGAGCACGTTTCTGGCCTCGTTTTGTTGCGAAAGTGGCTCCGTTAGACGCCAAAAGTGCCACTTTGGGGCTTCAAAACATATCCCGTTGCACTCCAAAACGGCCTAAAACGGACTCTAAAAGTGGCACTTTTGAGAGCTAACAAACGTTAATATGTAAAGAAACGCGAATTTCAGGCTTTACAAAAAATGAGTTTTTCGACCTCTGAAAATTTCTCTCAGATGTCAAAACGGCCTGTTTCAGGCTTAAATGGGGCAGAAAATGAACGTTTTCGAGTGGGATTCAAACGTGGAAAATGTAAAGAATGAAGAAAAAACGCTGATTTTAACATCCTTTAAGTAGGGAAAAATCCGATTTTCAGGAGGTGAAATTTGATAAATAATCTTTACAAAAGATGTGTCGGATAAGGGGCGAAAATCGTTCAAAAAATAGATGGCTTCGTTCTAAATTCTCCGCTCTTGCATTAAATATAATATGTGTAGTGGTATTTTACGGATTATTTTTCGTAAATTTGCACTCGTTTAATAAAATACGAATATAAAAAAATAAAGATAAAATGAATTTTAATAACTTTTTGAAGAAACTGTTTGGAGATAAGTCAACACGCGATATGAAGTTGATTCAGCCTTTCGTGGAAAGTGTGAAGGCTGTTTATCCGGAAATAAAGGCTCTTGATAACGACCAGCTTCGCGCGAAAACAAAGGAAATCCAAAAGTTTGTGCAGGACTCTGCGAATACTCAAAAGGCAGAGATTGCAGAGTTGAAGTCGAAGATTGAAGATACGCCAATCGATGCGCGTGAGCAAATCTTCAACCAGATAGACAAGTTGGAGAAGGAGGTTCTCGATATTTATGAGAAGTCTCTCAACGAGATTATGCCCGTGGCATTCAGTATAGTGAAGGAGACCGCACGCCGTTTCGCCGAGAATGAGGAGACCGTGGTAACGGCTACCGACTTCGACCGCGAATTGGCAGCAGACCCGTCGAAAGACTTTGTTACACTCGACGGAGACAAGGCTATATATCATAACCATTGGACTGCGGGAGGTAACGACCTGAAGTGGGAGATGGTGCATTATGATGTGCAGTTGTTTGGCGGCGTCGTGCTGCATCAGGGTAAGATTGCCGAGATGGCGACAGGTGAGGGTAAGACCCTTGTGGCAACGCTTCCGGTATTCCTGAATGCCTTGACCGGTAACGGTGTTCATGTCGTAACGGTGAACGATTATCTGGCAAAGCGTGACTCCGAGTGGATGGGGCCGCTTTATGAGTTCCACGGACTCTCTGTGGATTGTATCGACAAGCACAGGCCTAACTCCGAGGAGAGGCGCAGAGCATATCAGGCAGATATCACGTTCGGTACGAACAATGAGTTCGGTTTCGACTATCTGCGCGACAATATGGCCGTGTCTCCGGCTGATTTGGTGCAGCGCCAGCATAATTACGCCATTGTCGATGAGGTCGACTCGGTGTTGATTGACGATGCCCGTACACCTCTTATTATCTCAGGTCCGGTTCCGAAAGGCGATGACCAAATGTTCGAGGAGTATCAGCCGTTAGTTGAGCGCCTTGTAGCTGTGCAGCGCCAGCTTGCCACGAAGTATCTTGCCGATGCAAAACAGCATATCACTCACGGTATGGAGACCGAGAATAAGAATGAGATTGAAGAAGGATTCCTTTCTCTTTATCGTTCTTATAAGTGTCTGCCAAAGAATAAACCGCTTATCAAATATCTGTCGGAAGAGGGTATAAAGGCCGGTATGTTGAAGACTGAGGAGTATTATATGCAGAACAACAACCGCGAGATGCCTAAGGCTGTAGAACCTTTGTATTTCGTTGTTGACGAGAAACTGAACTCTTGCGACCTTACGGATAAGGGTACCGAGTGGCTTGCCAGTCAGGTGAACAACAGCGATTTGTTTGTCTTGCCAGATATTACATCACAACTGTCGGCCCTCGAATCAGAGAACCTTACCGACGAGGAGCGCGTAAACAAGAAGGATGAGCTCATGGCTCATTATGCCGTGCAGAGCGAGCGCGTACACACGTTGCAGCAGTTGCTCAAGGCATATACAATGTTTAATAAGGATGATGAGTATGTCGTTATCGACGGAGAGGTTAAGATTGTCGACGAGCAGACAGGCCGTATCATGGAAGGCCGCCGCTGGAGCGATGGCTTACATCAGGCTGTCGAGGCAAAGGAACACGTGAAGGTTGAGGCTGCAACCCAAACTTTTGCAACGATTACCTTGCAGAACTACTTCCGAATGTATCATAAGTTGGCCGGTATGACCGGTACAGCCTCTACCGAAGCAGGAGAGTTCTGGGATATCTACAAGCTCGATGTGGTTGAGATTCCGACGAACCGACCGGTGCAGCGCAAGGATATGGACGACCGTCTGTATAAGACTGCGCGCGAGAAGTATGCCGCCGTTATCGATGAGATAGAGGAGATGCGCAATTCGGGACGCCCGACATTGGTCGGTACTACATCTGTGGAGATTTCCGAGTTGTTGTCGAAAATGCTTAATATGCGTAAGATTCCGCATCAGGTTCTTAACGCGAAGTTGCACCAGAAAGAGGCCGATATCGTGGCAGAGGCAGGTCGCAGCACGATGGGTAAGGTTGAGATTGTAGACGAGAATGGCAACAAGCACACAGAAGAGCGTATGCTCGGAGCTGTTACCATTGCCACCAATATGGCCGGTCGTGGTACCGATATCAAGCTGACACCGGAGGTTAAGGCTGCCGGTGGTCTTGCAATCATCGGTACAGAACGCCATGAAAGCCGTCGTGTAGACCGCCAGTTGCGTGGTCGTGCAGGTCGTCAGGGCGACCCCGGTTCGTCAGTTTTCTACGTATCTCTCGAAGATAAGCTCATGCGTCTGTTCGCTTCCGAGCGCATCGCATCGATAATGGACAAACTCGGATTCAAGGAAGGCGACCGGATTGAAAGCCCGATGATGTCTAATAGCGTTGAACGTGCGCAGAAGAAAGTAGAGGAGAACCATTTCGGTGTGCGTAAGCGTCTTCTTGAATATGATGACGTGATGAACAAACAGCGTACCGTGATTTACGAGAAACGCCGCCATGCCCTTATGGGTGAGCGTATCGGAATGGATATCGCCAATATCATTTGGGACCGTGTCGTGAATATTATCACCACAAACGATTTCGAGGGATGCAAAGAGGGCTTCTTGAAAGTGCTCGCTATGGAATGTCCTTTCACCGAGAACGAGTTCATTGGTGGTGACAGCGACAAGCTTTGTGAGCGTGCTTTCACCGAGGCTATGGAGGCTTTCAAGCGTAAGACAGAGCGCATACAGAGTGTGGCTTGGCCTGTAATAAAGAAGGTTTATGAGGAGCAGGGAGCTGTTTATGAGCGAATTATGGTGCCTGTAACCGATGGAAAGCGTGTATATAATATCCCTTGCAACCTGAAAGAGGCTTACGATAGCGAGGCTAAAACGGTTGTGAAGCAGTTTGAGAAGGTTATAGTATTGCATATCATTGACGATAACTGGAAAGAAAATCTTCGCCAGCTTGACGACTTGAAGCACAGTGTCCAGAACGCTTCTTACGAGCAGAAAGACCCGTTGCTTATCTTTAAGCTGGAGAGTGTGAAGCTATGGGATAGCATGATAAACGATATGAACAACCGTATCGCTTCTATTTTGATGCGCGGACAGATTCCTGAGATGCAGCAAGAGGTGCAGGAGGCTGCGCCTGAGGAGCGTTCACAGCGCTATACAGAGCAGAAAGAGAGCCTTAGCGATCCGCAACAGGCTGCTGCCGCAAGACAGGACACTCGTGAAAGTGCGCGTCAGGTGAATCATACGCCGATTGTAAAGGACAAAATGCCGCGTCCGAACGACCCGTGTCCATGTGGAAGTGGCAAGAAGTTTAAGCATTGTCATGGTAAGAACTTGAGATAATATGAATATCGTAGTATCTGATTTGAAGAAAGTATTTGGGGATAAGACAGCAGTTGATATCCCCAAATTTTCTATTCCCTCGGGCGAAATTCTTGGTCTTGTGGGTAATAACGGTGCCGGAAAAACTACCTTCTTCCGACTTATTCTTGACTTGATAAAAGCTGATGGGGGAGAGATCTTGTTTGGTTCTTGTGGCAATTCCTGCCGTCCTTCTTCTTCCGATTCTTTATCATGCTCTGAAACTCCATCTGATATGTTAGAGTCGGACTCTGATTCTCAATCTTGTTTGAATGGAGATGATAAGGGTGAGATGTTTAATCCTGCAAAGACGGAGGCTTGGAAGAAATTTACCGGAGCATATATTGATGAGGGATTCCTGATTGATTTCCTTACGCCAGAGGAGTATTTTGAGTTTATCGGGAAGACTAATAATATGTCGTCTGACGAAGTGAACGAGCGGCTTAAGGGCTTTGAGAGTTTCATGGGTGGCGAAATCCTCGGACAAAATAAGTATATACGTAATTTCTCTGCCGGCAACAAGCAGAAGATTGGTATTATTTCAGCATTGCTGAACAGTCCGGAACTTGTGATTCTCGATGAGCCTTTCAACTTTCTCGACCCGACGTCGCAGAACGTCTTGAAGAAACTTCTGGAAGACTATAACCGCGATAATGGTGCTACAATACTGATATCCAGTCATAATCTTCAGCATACGATAAATATAAGTACGCGCATCGCATTGCTTGAACATGGTAATATTATTCGCGATATACCCAACAACAATGGCTCTGCCAATGCGGAACTTGAAGAGTATTTCAAGATTTAATACCGGCATTCCGCAATCTGATGAATATATTTATATGTTTGCAAATATATTCTAATGTATTCAGAGGATGTATATTGAAACATAAAAAACTCGGCAAGTAAAGTGATTATCCTTTATTTGCCGAGTTTTGTTTTTCAAAAATGCTTTTAATTAGTTTGTTGATGTTTTGTTAACAAATAATAAATAGGAATGTTTTTTACAGCGAAAATTATGTTATATAAATAATTTTGCTTACCTTTGCACTCGCTTTCAGAAAGGAAGTTAGTCGACATTATTATGGAGAGATGGTAGAGTGGTCGATTACAACGGTCTTGAAAACCGTCGTGCTGAGAGGCACCGGGGGTTCGAATCCCTCTCTCTCCGCTGAAGTCAGCGTAGTTAGTTAAATATTAACGGACTGCGCTGATTTTGCGTAATAGGGCGTGGCTACTTTTAATGCTAACTCTAATATTTCATATTTCCGTAAATATAATTTTCAAAGTATAAGAGTTTTGTCTTGCTTTTATATTAATACCAATAGGTTATTATGATTTATCCTAATAGTTTTGAACAGAAAATAGGTTTTGATGAAGCTCGCAATCTCGTCAGCGGATTTTGTCTGTCGGCTCTTGGCAAGGAGATGGTTGGGAATATGACGTTCTCAAGCGATGCGGCCGTGATTAATGAATGGCTTAATCAGGTGCGCGAGTTCCGGCGTTTGCAGGAAGAGACTGATGATTTCCCGTTGCAGTACTTTTTTGATGTGCGTGAGAGCGTGGCGCGAATACGTCTTGAGGGCACTTATATGGAAGAAAGCGAACTGTTTGATTTGAAGCGTTCGTTGGACACTATACATAAGATTGTCGGCTTTCTTGCACCAAAATCCGATGCGAAAATCAATTATGACGAAGTTGATTCTGCGGGACAGGAGGGTAGGGCAGACTATCCTTCATTGTATCGGCTGACTTTAGGTATCAAGACCTTTCCTCAATTAGTAATCAGAATAGATGGGATAGTTGACCGATACGGAAAGATAAAGGATTCGGCTTCGCAGGAACTCTCGCATATACGGCGGGAACTGGCGAAGTCGGAAGGTGCTGTCTCGCGTACATTATATAATATATTAAGGACAGCGCAGAGCGATGGACTCGTTGAGAAAGACGTTACTCCGACGATACGCGATGGTAGGCTCGTAATTCCTATTGCACCCGGATTGAAACGGAAGATAAAGGGAATTGTGCATGACGAGTCGGCTACGGGAAAGACAGTCTTTGTAGAACCGACAGAAGTGGTCGAGGCAAATAATCGCATTCGGGAACTTGAGAATGAGGAAAGAAAAGAGATTATACGTATTTTGAAAGAGTTTGCAGCCACGGTGCGTCCCCATGTGAAGGATATTATAGCCTCGTATAAGCTGCTGGCTCATATAGATTTCATACGCGCAAAGGCTGAATTTGCCAAGATGGAGAACGGTTTCGAGCCGAATGTGGAGACTTATCCGCATATAGACTGGATTAGGGCTGTTCATCCGTTGCTTCGTATCCCGCTGGAAAAACAAGGAAAGAAAGTCGTGCCGTTAGACATTACGCTTACAAAGGACAAGCGGATACTCATTATTTCAGGACCGAATGCCGGTGGAAAATCCGTCTGCCTCAAGACCGTGGGATTGCTCCAATATATGCTTCAGTGCGGATTGCCGGTGCCGGTAGGCGACCGTTCAACCGTGGGAGTGTTCAAGAATATCATGATAGATATCGGTGACGAGCAGAGCATTGAGAACGATTTGAGTACGTATTCTTCACATCTGATGAACATGAAGAATATGATGAAGTTCTCAAACGACGAGACTCTGTTGCTCATCGACGAGTTTGGCACGGGAACAGAGCCGCAGATAGGTGGTGCGATTGCCGAGGCTGTGCTGAAACAGTTCTGTAATAAGAAAGCATGGGGAGTGATAACGACGCACTATCAGAATCTGAAACACTTTGCTGAGAGCCACGATTACGTGGTGAATGCCGCGATGCTCTATGACAGAAAGGAGATGCGGGCACTCTTCCAGCTTGCCATCGGACGGCCGGGCAGCTCGTTTGCCATTGAGATAGCGCGCAAGACAGGTATCCCCGAGGAGGTAATACGTGACGCGAGTGATATTGTCGGTTCGGATTATATACAGAGCGACAAGTATTTGCAGGACATCGTGCGTGATAAACGTTATTGGGAAGGTAAGCGTCAGACGATACATCAGCGTGAGAAGGACATGGAGCGAATCATCGCCAAGTATGAGAGCGACCTCGCTGAGATAGACAAAAGTCGCAAGGATGTGTTGCGGCGTGCCAAAGAACAGGCCGAGGAACTGTTGCGTGAGAGCAATAAGAAGATTGAAAATACGATACGTGAGATACGCGAGAGTCAGGCTGAGAAGGAGGAAACCAAGCGCATCCGTGAGGAATTGGACGCCTTCAAACAGGAGGTAAGCACCATCGACACGAAGGCGGAAGATGAGAAGATAGCCCGTAAGATAGCGCAGATTCAGCGCAGGAAAGAGCGTAAGGAGGAACGGAAGAAAAAGAAAGCTACGGAGAAAACGGCTAATGCAAATCCTGAAAGTGGGGCAGGGGACAACAATAAAGCTCCACAGGCAGGTACTGGAGCGGCCTCAAATATTGCTGTCGGCTCTTCTGTCCGCATCAAAGGACTTACCTCTGTGGGTACTCTCGTGGGGATTGAGGGCAAGATTGCCACCGTCATATTCGGCGATATGCGCACGAAGATGAAGCTTGACCGCTTGGAAAGAGTCAAGCCGTCGGAACAAAAGGACAAGAAGAATGATAGTTTTGCGGTCGTTACGGCAAGCCGCATGACACGTGAGGCCATCGACGACCGTCAGAAGAATTTTCATCATGACCTCGATGTGCGTGGAATGCGTGGTGATGAGGCTCTTAATCAAGTGCAATATTATATCGACGATGCAATACTTGTTGGTGCGGGACGTGTCAGAATATTGCACGGCAAGGGCAATGGCATATTGCGTCAACTAATTAGACAGTATCTGAATACAGTTCCGAATGTTGCAAGTTGCCGTGATGAACACGTTCAGTTTGGCGGTGCCGGAATAACAGTTGTTGATTTAGAATAGATAATATTCAAATGTAATAAGAATGTCGTTTGGTATTAATACAAAAAAAATTGATTGTCTCACGACAACCAATCTTTATTAACCTTAATAATCTAATACCATGAAAAACACATTGCAAAATTACAATTTTACTTTGTAAAAGCAATGGCTTTTATCTAAAATATTTTGTTAATATAACATTAATTAAATATTTCCCCGTTCCAATTAATCTTTTTTTGTACCAAAATGGACTTTATAAGCTCGCTGTCTTCTTTATTTACATCAGGCAGGGAGTATGAAAGAAGTAGTGAATTATCATCAGGAGATAATCGCATTTCTATCATCTTCGGACTTATCATGGCCTTTATTTTATTAAATTCCGTAACAGATAAACTGTCTGGTTTCTTTATAAGTTCAATGTTTTCTAACGCAGGCATAGATATATCCGGCAGTTGTTGCCAGTCGAGTTGCCAAAAAGAAATAATGCTTTCGGCTGCTGTTCCGTAATATGTTCGCACCATACAAATGATGTTGCTGCCGTCTCTTGGCAATAACTTCATTTCAAGTTTGGAACTCTCCGAGAGTGTTACGGCAATGTAATCGCTTGTTAGAGTGTCTATTCTGACCGTATCACCTATTGCGTTTTTGGTAGCCGCCGACACTTTCATATCAACATAATCAGCCAATTCGGTACGCATACTTTTGGTTAGATACATCGTGATGGAGTCTGGCATATCTATCCAAACCTCCCGCATTGTTTTTCCCAATGATGTCTCCACGGAGAAAACAAGCATTAATATTAAAGATATTACAGTTCTTCTCATATTTTAATTTTTATGACTTGCAATATTACAGCTTTTTTCTTAAAACTCCAACAATATTCGTTATAAAACATATTGTAACTCAAAAATATGTCATTCTGCATAAAATAATAGTAAAACAAAATTAGGCCGTAATACCTTGATGCAAGGTTACGGCCTAATTTTAATTTTATTAAAGAGAACTTTTTATTCTTCCACTGCAGCCTGCGCCGCTGCGAGTCTTGCGATAGGCACGCGGAATGGAGAACATGAAGCATAGTTCATGCCCACTTTCGCGCAGAACTTGACAGAACTTGGTTCACCGCCATGCTCACCACAGATACCTGTACGCATACCAGGACGAACGGCACGGCCTTTCTCTACTGCCATTTCGATAAGCTGGCCTACACCATTCTGGTCGAGAACCTGGAACGGGTCAACTTTCAATATCTTCTTTTCGAGATATACAGGCAAGAAACTTGCGATGTCATCACGGCTGTAACCGAATGTCATCTGTGTCAAGTCATTAGTTCCGAATGAGAAGTATTCAGCCTCGGTAGCAATCTTGTCTGCTGTGAGGGCTGCACGAGGAATCTCAATCATCGTACCAACTTCAAAGTCAATACGTGTAGAATACTCGGCAAAGACTTCTTCCGCGGTCTTCATGATTATGTCTTTCTGCTGTTTGAACTCATAGAGAATACCAATCAGCGGCACCATGATTTCCGGTTTCGGGTCTTTTCCTGCGAGTTTCAGCTCACAAGCTGCGCTCAGTATGGCGCGAGTCTGCATGGCTGTAATCTCAGGGAATGTGATTCCAAGACGGCAGCCACGGTGTCCGAGCATAGGATTGTTCTCGGCCAGGCTATTCACGCGCTTCTGGATTTCCTCTACGCTGATACCCATTTCATCTGCCATAGTCTGCTGTCCTGCAATATCGTGAGGAACGAACTCGTGCAATGGCGGGTCGAGAAGGCGGATATTAACCGGACATCCGTCCATAGCTTCAAGAATACCCTTGAAGTCGGCCTTCTGATAAGGCAGCAACTTGTCGAGAGCATTCTTGCGCCCCTCTGCGCTGTCAGCAAGAATCATCTCGCGCATTGCTACAATCTTCTTGCCCTCGAAGAACATATGCTCTGTACGTGTCAGACCGATACCCTTAGCACCAAACTCGCGAGCTACGGCTGCGTCGTGCGGAGTATCTGCGTTTGTGCGTACCTGAAGCTTTGTATATTTGTCGCAAAGATCCATAAGAGCCTTGAAGTCACCGGAAAGTTCGGCAGCCTTTGTAGGAATCTCGCCGGCAAACACCTCACCGGTAGAGCCGTTCAAAGAAATATAGTCGCCTTCCTTATATGTTACGCCCTCAATCTCAACGGTCTTGGCTTTATAGTTAACGTTTATTGCACCGGCACCACTGACACAGCACTTGCCCATACCACGTGCAACAACTGCTGCGTGCGAAGTCATACCACCTCGTGCTGTGAGAATACCCTCGGCTGCGCTCATTCCGGCGAGGTCTTCCGGTGAAGTCTCGATACGAACCATTACTACTTTATGGCCGTCCTTGTGCCAGTTTTCAGCATCGTCTGCATGGAAAACAATCTGACCGCAAGCAGCTCCAGGAGAAGCCGGCAGACCGCGTGTGATGGCTTTCGCCTTCTTCAAAGCATCCTTGTCGAATACCGGGTGGAGCAGTTCGTCGAGTTTCTGCGGCTCGCAGCGGAGCAAAGCAGTCTTCTCGTCAATAAGTCCCTCACGAATCAGGTCCATAGCAATCTTCACCATCGCCGTACCGGTACGCTTTCCGTTACGTGTCTGCAAGAACCACAGTTTGCCTTCCTGTACGGTGAACTCCATATCCTGCATATCGTGATAGTGGTTTTCGAGCTTGTTCTGTAAGAAATCAAGCTCTTTGTAGATTTCCGGCATAGCCTCTTCCATTGACGGATATTTGGCAGCACGCTCTTCTTCTGAAATGCCCTGCAGCTTAGCCCAGCGGCGAGAGCCTTCTATTGTAATCTGCTGAGGAGTGCGTATTCCGGCAACAACGTCCTCACCCTGTGCGTTAACAAGATACTCTCCGTTGAATAGATTCTCGCCCGTAGCGGCATCACGGCTGAAGCATACACCCGTTGCAGATGTGTCGCCCATATTTCCGAATACCATAGCCTGTACGTTTACAGCCGTACCCCATTCGGCAGGGATGCCTTCCATCTTGCGGTAGAGGATGGCGCGCTCGTTCATCCAAGAATCGAATACAGCGCAGATTGCTCCCCAAAGCTGTTCCATCGGATTAGTCGGGAACTCCTTGCCGGTCTGGTCTTTGATGGCCTGCTTAAAGAGGACAACGAGTTCCTTGAGCTCCTCAACCGACAAATCCTTGTCGAGCTTCACACCACGTACAGCTTTGACTTTCTGTATGATAGCCTCGAATGGGTCAATGTCTTCTTTGTTCACCGGTTTCATGCCAAGTACCACGTCACCATACATCTGCACGAAGCGGCGGTATGAGTCGTAAACGAAATGAGGATTGTTAGTCTTCTTGGCAAGTCCTTCAGCCACAGCGTCGTTCAGACCGAGGTTGAGAATTGTGTCCATCATTCCCGGCATTGATGCGCGGGCACCTGAACGTACAGAAACGAGCAGAGGGTTCTCTGTATCGCCAAATTTAGAGTTCATTAAACCCTCAATATGGTTTACGCTTTTCTCTACGTCGTCTTTCAGAAGGGCTACTACATCGTCCTTACCTTTCTCAAAATACTCGTTACATACGTCTGTGGTAATAGTGAAACCCGGAGGAACCGGTACTCCGATCAGATTCATCTCTGCGAGGTTAGCACCCTTTCCGCCAAGCAAGTTGCGCATATCGGCGCGACCTTCAGCTTTTCCATTGCCAAAAGTATAAACTCTTTTTTCAATCATAGTTGATATAAACTTCAATTATTGTTTTTAATTTAGTGTCGCAAAAATAATTAAATTAATTCACAATAGCAAATATTTACCTGAAAAATGTAAAGTCTACCTTGCATTATTGCACTGTTTGCGCAAACAGAGAAGGAAATATAATAGAAGCTGATAGTAAAAAGCATCATTAACCCACGCGATGGGAGAATAAAGCCCTTCTCTAATCCCATTCCGATAATGCTTCTGTGATGAAAAAAGTACCACAGTCAGGTAACAACATTACAAAGTTTCTGTAATCAAAACAAATAAAAAGAGATGAACCATTAAAAGTTCATCTCCCAGCGTCGAGGTGACAGGACTCGAACCTGCGACAGCCTGGTCCCAAACCAGGAACGCTACCAACTGCGCTACACCTCGTTACTAACCCTTACGGATTTGCGGTTGCAAAGGTATTACTTTTTTACGAAATACGTGTATTTTCAATTGACTATCTTTATATTTTAATACTTATTAACCATCAAACGGTTAATATCAGATGCTGGACGAAATATTTTTTGTTCCTTTTATTCTTTTCTTTAACCTTTTATCAGAAATAAGAAATAAAGCAAAAGGTCAGACATTACGCTTTATATTTGTGACAGATGACAGATTGACACTTACTTGTATAACATTTATAATAATAAATAAAAAATACCATTCCTTTTAAGGAACACTATTTTATTATTTTCGCGAAAATATATAAGAACATCTGTCATATCTGTCACCATCTACTATAAACTGCTGTGTTTCAGAGTTTTAACCACATCTACCGATCTGTCATTATCTGTCACCATCTGTCATCACACGTCATTCTTTGCCAACAATTATGTTCCAAGTGCGACATTAAAACCGTTGAGATAGCCACTGAACACCGTTGAGGTAGCCACTGAACGCTGTTAAGATAGCCACTGAACAGTGTTAAGATAGCCACTGAACAGTGTTAAGGTAGCCACTGAAGCATATCGTACCTTTGCATTGTCGGAGAGGCGGGGAGTCTTCGACATAGCTCTTGAACGGAGATATTGTATTGCGGTCTTTGACATTATGCTAAGAAATGGCCAAACAAAAAACAAGGGGCTGTGCCGTAAGCGATAATTACGACACACCCCCATAGTTTGTTTTATGAATGGGATACCTTATTTGAGATATACCTTAGTCATCTTGTTGCCTCTCTTGACAATGTAAACTCCGTGCGCAGGTTTCTTCACTTCCATGCCCATAAGGTTGTAGTAAGTCACCCCCCCTTTGCTTGGCGCAGCAACAGAACCGATGCCCGTTGCCGGATTCTCGCCGAGGTCTTCCCAACCACGGTTGCCTGTACCTTTGTATATATGGTTCGGGAGGATGGTCTTGATGTCGTTGGTCTGGTCACCGTTTCCATTATTGAAGATTATACCCACAGTCTCAGCTGGAATGGTGAACTCCCACATCGTCTCGCTGATCTTCTTCATAGGTACTCCAGGCCAGTTTGTAGCCGAAGGCGTACCCCAATGGTGAATATTCACCGTCTGCCATTTTGTCACGGAGTTGTCGTAATAAACCGTAATATCTACAGGTTTCTCTACCTTTGTGAATTTAGCAGAGCCAGTGTTTGTGCCTTTTGCACCTGTCGCACTCCAGCTTACGGTTACCGACTCGCCCGCAGCCATATCCTCTCCGAGGGTGAATGTAGTTGAACCGGTGATTTGTGTCTCCGCTCCGTTGCCTATCTTATACCATGCCGATGTGCAGTTGGCATTAGCCTTCACCGTTACGCTGATGGTTTCGGTGAACTCGCCACCGTTTGGCGACACGCTCACACGGGCCTCATCGCTGACAGCCTCAATAGTCTTTACATATCCGTTTACGGTGTAATATCCTCCGTTCACGAACTTGAAACCACTCTGATCCCGTCCCGGAACCTGCTCATTACCCTTGTTGCTAAATATTATCAGAGCGTCTGCCGGAATCTCGCCCTCGCCGGTGTAAGTCCACTTATATACGTTGTTGCCGAGATATGTCATGCTCTGTCCGGGCCATGTGCCACCGGTGAAGTTCTTGGTGTCGTTCCATACCCACACAGATGCAGGATTCCATGACTCGTGCTCAAGGAAGATGGCCTGCTCGCCCTCCTCCATTGCCGGCTCAGTTACTTCTGCCGGCTCTTCGCGCTCGCTACCGCCACTGCCGCCACCGCCGACCGGTTTCTCAGTCCAAGTCTCTTCCGGCATGGTCTCGTCTGCCCATGTCTCCCAAGCCTGGTCTACCGATGTAGCATTGTAGAGGTACTTGCCGTCCTCGCCAACCTTGCCCGGTGCCTTTGTCTTATCAGTGTCGAGAACATACACACGCATATTTCCCTTGCCCGAGCAAGTGGCTGTGAGCGTGTTGTTTGTAACATTAACTTCCTCGCCGGTGATAGCGTCTACATAACGACCGTTGAGGATATTGGTGAATGTAGAGCTTCCACTGATGGTCACGAGCACGTATGAGTCGGTGTTGGCATCCACGTAACGACGCTTGAACGACATCTTGCCCGAGCATCCGTCTGTGCTATACTGACCCTTGCGCAATGCCGGAACGGCTGCGCGAATCTTGTTCAGACGCTGTATGTGGCGTGCCAGCGGATAGGTAAGAGTAGACTTCATGTTGCCTGTCGCATTGGTCCAGTCTGCGAAATCATTCACCGTAACATCGCCCTCGATATATCCTCCGAAGTATGCGCGGCCCGTATTCTTCAGTGCCTCAACCGCACCCTTGTCGATAGGACATCCCTTTTGGAACTCAACCTCAGAGCCGTAATATATACAAGGTATGCCGCGGAAGGTGAACATCAGCGACAAGT
This sequence comes from uncultured Prevotella sp., assembly GCA_900547005.1. Taxonomy (GTDB): domain Bacteria; phylum Bacteroidota; class Bacteroidia; order Bacteroidales; family Bacteroidaceae; genus Prevotella. The sequence goes on along the minus strand of URER01000032.1, from coordinate 6,608 downwards.
TCTCAGCCCAAGTGTCCTGAGTACCCGTGAAACGGTAGTTGCTGTCGGGCGCATAGTCGTGAGAGTCCACATACACCACATTATATGTAGCGTCGTTATAGAGGTTGTCCTGACCGTGAACGCCGAACGCTCCCTGTGCGGAATTAAAGTTCCAGTGCATCGCGAAGTCTATCACGTTCAGTCCTGAGAAGTCCTTATAGTCCGGCGTATGATAGTCGTTGCCGTTGAGCAGCGCGTTGTTGCTCTTGCGCAGGATAGACTCTGCGTGTCCCTTGTCGTCGATACCCGACTGCAAGCAAGACTCCCAGTTCGGGTGTCCCTGTACGGTGAAGAAGTCCTGTGAGCCTTCTTTCTCTGTCGGTATAGCCTCGACAGCGTCCCAAGTTTTGGGATCCATTGTCCATTCGTAGTCCTTCGATTCCTTCCATGTGTAGTAACAAGGCGAGCAGTTATAGTTGTCGCCACGGTAAATCACCTCCATTGAGCGTGCGCACACCTCACCATACATGAAGAAAGGAGTGTCGCCGCGCTTTGCCTTTGCCTCTGCGCTGTTTGCAGCCTCGATGAACTGCGGCAGGAACATCTTGTTGAAAGACAGACGTGGAATATGTCCGGCGGTGTCAATACGGAAGCCGTCGATACCCATCTTGATGAAACGGGAGTAGCACTCCACGAGATAGTTGGTCACGGTCGGGTGCTCTGTGTTCAGGTCTACACAGTCGCCGGCAATCTGTCCCCACCAGCGCGACGGGTCATCCCAGTCAAACCACGCCTTGTGATGCCAGTAGTTGTGTATGTCGCGGTTGGTAAAGTCCGAGTTCTTCATCATTGCCAGACGCGTGCCGTACTGGTCTGCGGGCTTCATGTCGGGATATTCGTCGGGCAGCGCGCCACCTTTCGACACCGTCATAGGTATCATCGAGGCATTGATATCGCCCAAATCCTGCGTGTAGTCCTTCTTGAACATCTTGCACAAGTAGTTCTCGCCGAAGTTGCCGGTGTGCTGAAGCACGATGTCAAGTATGAGCTTCATACCACGTTTGTGTACCTCGTCTATAAGTTCCTGAAAAGCAACGTCTGCATCTGCATCGGTGCTTTCCTTGGACACATATCGGTGGTCTATCTTCGAGAAGTCCATGGCATGGTAGCCGTGATAGTCGAGTCCCGAGCCGTTCTCTACGATAGGCGTAATCCATACCGCCGTGAATCCGAGAGCTTTGATGTAGTCGAGTTTGTCGATGAGTCCTCTGAAGTCGCCGCGCCACTCCGGGTCGTTGATGTTCTTGATGCCGTCCCAGCAATAAACATTGTTCTGCGGGTCTCCGTCGTAAAAGCGGGTTGTCATGGCGAAGTAGATGGTTTCGTCACGGAAATCGGTACGGTCGCCAACGAATGTTCCATCCGCCATTGTTTGCTGTGTGGCACCGAATAACAATGCCATCACCATAAAAAGTAGAAGTCTGAATTTCTTCATAAGAATGTTGTAATTTAATTTTTAATTAGGTTATAATTGATTATATTAGTTACTAATGTCTCGGTAGAGCATTGCGCACGCAAGAATCGTATGCAAAATTAATAGTTTTTACAGCTCATGCCGCTTGTTTTAAATCAAAAAGTAGTGTATTTGTTGTGCAATCGTTTGCATTTAAGGGATGAGATAAATTAAACAGGTCACCCCGCATTGACAAGTTTTTTATTATTTCCTTATAATTCCTATAAATGCACTAATTACTAAAGAAAATATAGTTATATAACTGCCGTCGAGATACCACGGAAGGGTAAAACTTTCAAATTGCGAAATATGAAGTGTAAAGCATTAGAAAATGATTTCTTTATACACTGATTCAAGTAGCCAAGACAATAGAGAACCATATATTATTGTTTGGCTGGCGCATTTTTTATGATGTTTTTTCGCCAGTTCCGTGGATTTTCCGTAATTTTGCACCAGCGTAGTGGACACAGGCGGCAGACGTTGCCTGCCATATATATAATTTGTATGATGAAGAGACTTGGTAACATAATATTGTCCGTATTCCTCTCAACGATGATTGTCTATCTCGTGGGAGGCGTGGCGATAGTGCGTTGTTGCCATACCGAAATGTCGGGCTGGGATGTCTCTTTGGAGGCTGACGGCTGTGAGGACGGTTGCCCGGAGAATCCAAACTGCATCAGCGTCACTGTTGTCAAGCTCACGCCATACACTAAGTCTTTCGTCCATGATTTCTCCGTAGTGCCTAATATCGTGTGCGCCGTCATAGAGTGGCGTCTCGCAGATTGTCTTGGCATAATAGGCTTGGCGGGCTTCCAGCATGGGAGGATAACGGAGAAAGCCTCTTTGCCGCCCAGGGCATATCTGCGGTTAATCAAGGTTTTGCTTATTTGATTTCAGGCTTGTTTTTTTCTTACGGCGGGAATACAGCCCCCGCCTTTGGAGTGTAGTTTTTATTTAACAACAAGTTCGCAACCGTATTGCAATAATATGCGATACATTTGCGCATGAAATCAATTATAAAAGGACAATGAAATTAGAACTATTGGCTTCAGCTCTTATGGTGCTGTTGCCTGAAATAGCTGTGGCACAGAGCGACAGTGTGCCGGAAATGAAAGACCAGCAACTGAAAGAAGTTACCGTGACAACCCGCCGCGCGGGGACAGTGAAAAGCCGTGGGGTGGCAAACGCTGACCTAATAAACAGTCTGGAGCTGCTCAAGGCAGCGTGCTGCAACCTCGGCGAGAGCTTCACCACCAATCCCTCTGTAGACGTCAACTACTCCGACGCGGCTACGGGAGCAAAGCAGATAAAGCTCCTCGGATTGTCGGGGACATACGTGCAGATGCTTGCGGAGAATATACCAGCCTACCGTGGCGCGGCATCGCCCTATTCGCTCGGGTATATCCCGGGGGCATGGATGAAGGGGATACAGGTGTCCAAGGGCAGCTCTTCAGTGAAGAACGGCTATGAGTCGATGACCGGCCAGATAAACATCGGCTTCAAGGAACCGCAGGACGTGGAGATGGTGAACTTCAATATGTATATGAACACCATGGCGAAGGTGGACATCAACGCCGATGCCAACATACATATCAACAACCGGTTGAGCACGGGGCTGATGCTACACTACGAGGACAATCTTAGCAGCCATGATGACAACGGCGACGGTTTCCTCGATGAACCTAAGGTGAGACAGTATAACATCCAGAACAAATGGGGATATTTCAGCGACAGGTACATACTCCACGCATACATAAGGGCTCTGAGGGAGAAGCGCGAGGGAGGGCAGTCGTCCGGTCACGCTACGCCGGACGAGGAGCATGGATTGTTTAAGATAGGAATGGAGACCGACCGTATAGAGCTTGCCACGAAGAACGCCTTAATCCTTGATAAGGAACACAACACCAGCATCGCGCTTATAACGTCGGGGACGTTCCACAGCCTTAACTCATATTTCGGCATGAAGGTTTATGACGTGAGGGAAAAGAATGCATACGCCTCGATGGTTTTTGAGACGAAACTCGGCCATGACCACAGCCTTTCCGCAGGTGTCAGCTTCAACCATGACTATTACAGCCAGTGGCTGGCGGACGGCATAAACGGGAGGACTAAGAGCGTAGAGAAGGAGACAACGCCAGGGGCGTATGTGCAGTATACGTATGACTTGCACGGCAAGCTCGTGGCGATGGGAGGACTGCGGATAGACCACAGCAGCATTTACGGCACGTTTGTAACTCCAAGAGCGCACGTGAAATGGTCGCCTAACGACATCGTGTCGCTGCGCGCGTCGGTGGGAAAGGGCTACCGCACCGTCCATGCGCTGGCGGAAAACCACTATCTGCTGGCGAGCAGTCGGCAGCTTGTCATCGACAACCTGAAGCAGGAGAGGGCGTGGAACTATGGTGTCAGCACGGCTCTGTATATTCCTTTGGCTGGTAAGACGCTGAACCTGAACGCGGAATACTTCTATACCGACTTCGGGCAGCAGGCGGTGATTGACTATGACAGCGAGCCGGGAGTGATACATATCGCCAACTTGGAGGGGAGGTCGTATTCGCACACGTTTCAGGTGGACGCCTCTTACCCCGTGTTCAAGGGCATGACGCTGACTGCCGCCTATCGTTACAACGATGTGAAGAGCACGTATGGCGGGGAACTGAGGCAGCGTCCGCTGACGAGCCGCTACAAGGGACTGCTTACAGCGTCGTACAAAACGCCACTCGGACTGTGGCAGTTTGACGCTACCCTACAACTAAACGGTGGCGGAAGGATGCCTGAGCCATACGGTATGCCGGACGGAACGAAGTCGTGGGCTGGCAGTTTCGGATCATACGAGCAGGTGAGTGCGCAGGTGTCACGCTGGTTCAGACATTTCTCCGTGTATGTGGGCGCGGAAAACCTTACAGGCTTCAAGCAGAAGAACCCTGTCATGAACGCGGAGAACCCGTGGAGCAGTGCGTTCGATCCGACAATGGTTTGGGGACCTGTGCAGGGGCGTATGTTCTATGCCGGAATAAGAATCAACTTAGAGAAGATGTGACGTGCACCGTAGTCGTATAGGGCAAGTCTTAAAGAATGGTCAAATTCATTGCCATTGTACAGTTGTGCACTGTCCGTGGAGTTCGTCACGCTGCCGGTAAGAAGACCGGCAGCACCACTCGTGAGCGAATCATTATTATATATGTGGAAAAGCGTCCTGTTGAAGAAGTTGTACCTATCATAGTAGTTGACTGTCTCCATCTCGGGGGAATAAGTTCTACGCCACCGTAATACGAGACATAGGAATAGCCGGAGTTGCATATACCGCCATTGCCTGAATAGTTGACAACGGCGGACATACAGTCTGCCGGCGTGTTCTTGCAGACACCCTGTATGACAACGTGGTGGAGGTCATAAACAAAGTTACAAAGATTACTCATAAAAAACTATAAACCAACAGAACGTATCCGAAGCATTACTCAATTTATCTTTTCGACACTATAAGATTTATCATTCATTGTGATAAGCCTCTGGTGTTGTCGTCGGAAGAACACCATACCAAACATCTTTCATATTAATGTCTATTGGAGAGAGTTCCATAATCTTGTTTATTAAAGGGCTAAATTTGCAGTTCAGTTCTCCAATATATAGCATAATATATTGTCTGTCATCTATTAGGATTATACATCCAGCCACATCATCAGACCCAGTGTCTGCAAATTCGTTTATTTCTTCCATTTCCTTCACTTTTTCTATCTCATCTTTCAGACTTCTATAATCATTAAAAGATATTCTTTGTTCTTTCTGTCTGAACTTTTCAATATACCATACTTTTCTACCAGTTTCATCCATTTCATATTTCTTATACTGTGTCCTGTCTGCTATGATACTGTCACGATAAGGGTAAAAGCGCACATTGTCCTCATACATAAGTTCGAAATTTATCGTAGACGCCCCTTTGCCTAAAGTTGTCCTTATAGTCTGACTGTCTGTCACTTCTACATAATAAAAAGGAAATATCATATTTCTAGGAAGAATATAAAGCCTGCATATCGCATGGTCATTTTTGTCTTTCCTACTACAACCTGTGCATACCAGATATGCACAGATTAATATTGACATATAAATTATCTTTTTCATATTGTTTAATATTTTATTCTTATGTTTAAATGTTGCTCCTTTCTCAGATTATTCTCAGTATATTCCCTATTTCTCTCGTCACTGAGTATTCCAACCGTCTCCAGTTCTTCTTGCTTTTCGCGATAACTCCATACACCACCTTGTGTATCTGTATATTTATATTCTTTCCTTATATCACTATGCCTTCCCGTTCCGTTCATACTTCTTAACCCGTGGATGAGTTCATGTCCAAGAACTATTTGTGAAGGAATAGCCTCTTTGTTTATTTTGCCTGTACCCTCGTCCTTTGTTAGTACAAACGGTCTTACTTCTATATTATACCATATTTGAGTGTCCGTTCCCTTACCATTTATTGCATCAAGCCGATAAACACGATGAGCATGGCTAGAATTTGTTGTCAGACCAATAGTGGCAGTATGCTCATTACTAATAACCGATGAGATAAGAGAAGAACCTGTTTTTAGGTTTCTATTCAAATTCTTTGAACCTCTGTTCATAATAATTATTTCTCCTGTATTCCTTTTCATTCCAAGTTTATCATTAGTCAATTTTTGCATCTGTCTTAATATAAGCATTCGCTGCTCCCAAGTTCCTACAAGTATGAGCTTCTTTCCATCAGGATCTATCGCATTTACAGGATTGTTTCCGCAATACGCATACGGACTAATACCACCATATTCATCCACCAACGGGTCTCCCCCCGTCCATACTACTACAAGTGCCGGGTCATACAGACGTGCGCCGTAGTCGTACAGGTCAAGGCCCAAAGAATGGTCAAATTCCTTGCCGTTGTACTTATAGAGTTGGAGACCGGGATTCGTGCTGACATCACCATAGATACCGCCAAACGGGTAGTACTCCGTGGTCTGTTCCATCGTGCCGGCCTCACTGACCACGGCGCGGTTGTTGCCGAGATGGTCCTGCAGATAGTAATGGAATGATGCCTGACCGTCCTTGAACGTACAGTAGCCGCCGTCGAAGAGGAACTTGTCAAGTA
>URER01000031.1 GCA_900547005.1 uncultured Prevotella sp. | reverse complement strand
ACACGGAATGTGTGTCTTTGCGAAATAAACAATATCTCTTATCAAGAGATTAGCATATATTCCGTTTCAAAAGTAAATATAATTCCGTTAACAAGCAAATAAATTGGTGTGGTTTTTTGAAAAAAAATGAAAAAGATATACGGAGGTCATATAAAAAGGCAAAACAGAAGAGTCCTTGTTTCAATAGCAGTGCATTATACAATATTCTTATACATCCTTTGACATTCCATGACACGTGAATGCACATTATTATAATGCGGGTTCGTCGAATTCCCAATAGCAATCATAATCCGTTTTGTGTTACGTGTTTTTGTTACCGAGACCCAGTAACTCGATAACTGCATCTTTACAGGTTGGGAAAAAGATTTGAAAAATCATCACCCCCACATTACTATATATAAATGTAGGGGCGTGTGTAAGCCATTAGTGGATTTGTTCCTGTTGATTGCTAATCTCTTGATAAGAGATGCTCTTGAACCCGATATAAAATGCCAGTTGAAGTTGATATATTGGAAGATAGTCTCTTTAGGCTTTCACCCGAACTGTTGAATATCCTGCTCAAAGACCATACAACGAGCAAGGAGGATATTCAGCACAATATCTTTTGGGCTACTTCCGATTATGAATATTTGGGCGACGGATATCAATATGATTCGCCAATTCTTCCCTGTCTTATTACCGGAGATAACGGGCATATAATAATGCCCCGCGTCCTTAAAAATCGAGACACCCAAACCGCGCGTTCGCGGGAAATGGCAGAGGTGTTCACTCCGTCATGGATATGCAATGCGCAGAACAACCTGATAGATGAAGCATGGTTTGGAAGAAATGATGTGTTCAATACGGAATACATTGACGAACATGGCTGTCATCGGTGGAGCCCCAACTCTGAGAAAATCCAATTTCCAGAAGGTAAGACTTGGAAAGATTATGTCCGTGACAACCGGCTGGAGATAACCTGCGGGGAAGCTCCTTATATAGTTAGCCGCTATGACACCACAACAGGAGAGTCTATCCCGATAGAGAAACGTATCGGACTGCTTGACCGTAAACTAAGAGTAGTTGGTGAGAATACAACCACCTCTGGCGAATGGTTGGAGTGGGCACAGGAAGCGTATAAGAGCATTTACGCCTACGAATGGCAGGGCGATAATTTACTAATTGCCCGTGAATCCATGCTTATCTCCTTTATCGAATACTATCAACAAAAGTTCGGCAAACAGCCTTTGCTGAAATCCATCAATTATATCGCCTACATCATTTCATGGAACGTCTGGCAGATGGACGGGCTTAAAGGTGTCATCCCAAACAGCTGCGGTGAACGCCGGACTGTTGTAGCTGATTTGTTCGGAACAAGGGAAGAAGTCAGTCAATGTGAAGGGTGTATGAAAAATGACATCCGCAGACACAACGGCATCTATTGCCAAATAAAGGACTGGCGAGCCAAAGATCCCCAAACGGGAAAGACGGGAAAACGAATCCGATTTATCGACCTGATAAGATAACGAAGTATGAAATTTACATCAATCCTGAAACTAAAACTGATTTATGTGTTCCGCATCAATGACGCGGCACATAGAGGATGCCTGAAAGTGGGCGAAGCCACTTGTGATAGCGACAATGTTTTCGGGCTTGCTCCGAACAGCAGGGCACTCAACGAGTCCGCTAAGAAGCGAATCAACCAATATACGCAGACGGCAGGTATTGCATACGACCTTTTATATACGGAACTTACGATATACAGCAACAAAAAGAAAGAATTATGCTCTTTCAACGACAAGGAAGTGCATCGTGTTCTGGAGCGTTCCGGCATCAGGAAAAAGATATTCGATACCGAGAACAAAGCCAATGAGTGGTTTATCACCGACCTTGAAACAGTAAAAAGGGCTATAACCGCTGTAAAGGAGGGGCGGCAATCGCTATCTTCCGCTGAGGTGTCACACGACAAGACTCCGATTGTGTTCCGTCCTGAGCAGCGTGAGGCTATTGAAAAGACCAAGAGGCAATTCAAGAAAGGCAATCAGATGCTTTGGAATGCCAAGATGCGTTTCGGCAAAACTCTGTCAGCATTGCAGGTTGTGAAAGACATGAATTTCAGCCGTACCCTGATTCTTACCCATCGCCCTGTAGTGGACAGCGGCTGGTTTGAGGATTTCGGCAAGATATTCTATGATAGTCCAGCTTTTGCATACGGTTCAAAGAACAATGGTGACAATCATGCCTCGCTTGAAATGAGAGCAAAACAAGGCAAATGTAAATATGTATATTTCGCTTCCATGCAGGACTTACGCGGCTCTGAACTTGTGGGCGGCAATTTTGACAAGAACAATGAGGTGTTTGCCACAGTTTGGGACTGCATCATAGTAGATGAGGCGCACGAGGGGACACAAACGGAACTCGGCAAAGCCGTTATGCAGGAACTGACAAAGGATAAAACCAAAATCCTGCGTCTCTCGGGCACTCCGTTCAATCTGTTGAATGATTTCAAAGACGATGAAATATATACTTGGGATTATATGATGGAGCAGCGGGCAAAGGCTTCATGGGATTTGATACATTTCGGCGATCCTAATCCATACGCCTCTCTGCCAACGATGAACATCTACACATACGACCTCGGGCGCTTGCTCCATGAGTTCGTGGATGAAGATGTGGCTTTCAACTTCCGCGAGTTTTTCCGGGTAAATGATGCCGGGAGCTTTATCCACGAAAAAGATGTGAGGGCGTTTCTTAACCTAATTACCAAAGAGGACGAGGACAGTTATTATCCCTTCGCCAACGAAGAATACCGCAACATCTTCCGTCATACGCTATGGATGTTGCCGGGTGTGAAGGAGGCTCGTGCCATGAGTACTTTACTACAATCACATCCTGTATTCCAGCATTTCAAGGTGGTGAATGTGGCAGGAGACGGTGACGAGGACGAAGAGAGCAAGGATGCTCTTGCTGCGGTGGAAGAAGCCATCGGCAAAGACCCAGACATCACCCGCACCATCACCTTGTCCTGCGGCCGGTTGACTACAGGCGTCAGTGTCAAGGCATGGACGGGCGTATTCATGTTGTCTGGCTCATACAATACCGCCGCATCAAGTTATATGCAGACCATCTTCCGTGTGCAGACACCTGCCACCATCAACGGACGCGTCAAGGAACAGTGTTATGTGTTTGACTTTGCGCCGGACAGAACACTGAAAGTCATTGCCGAGACAGCAAAGATTTCTTCCAAGGCAGGAAAAACCAGCGGCAACGACCGCAAGATTATGGGTGAGTTCCTGAACTTCTGTCCGATTATCTCCATCGAAGGTTCCAAGATGAGCCAGTTCGATGTACCCAAGATGTTGGAACAGCTTAAACGTGTTTATGTGGAAAGGGTTGTCCGCAACGGTTTCGAGGACAAGAGCCTGTATAATGACGAGTTGATGAAGCTCAATGACTTGGAATTGCAGGAGTTTGACGACCTGAAAAAGATTATCGGCCAGACCAAGGCAATGCCCAAGACCAATCAGGTGGATATAAATAATCAGGGACTGACCGATGAGCAATACGAGGAACTTGAAGACCTTGAAAAGAAATCCAAGAAACGCGGTAAGGACAAGCAACCTTTGACGGAAGAAGAGAAGAAGCGTCTTGAAGAACTGAAAAAGAAAAAGAACAACCGCGAGGCCGCTATTTCTATTCTTCGGGGAATCTCCATCCGTATGCCTTTGCTGATATACGGTGCAGAGTTGAGTGATGAGAATCAAGAGATAACGATTGACAATTTCGCTTCGCTCATCGATCCGCAATCGTGGGAGGAGTTTATGCCCAAGGGCGTGACCAAACAGAAGTTCAACAGCATCAAGAAATACTACGACCCGGAGATATTCTGTGCGGCAGGCAAGCGCATCCGTGCCATGGCTCGTGCAGCGGACAAACTTAGCGTGGAGGAACGTATTGAACGTATCACGGATATTTTCAGTACGTTTCGCAATCCCGACAAGGAAACGGTGCTTACCCCTTGGCGTGTGGTGAATATGCACCTTGGGGATTGTTTGGGAGGATATAACTTCTTTGAAAAGGGTTATGAAACCACTTTGTCCGAACCTCGTTTCATTGACCGTGGCGAAGTGACAGCCAATGTGTTCGCCCCAAATTCTCGAATCCTTGAAATCAACTCCAAATCCGGATTATATCCTCTCTATATGGCGTACAGCATTTATCGCGCAAGGCTCAAAAACTCTCTGTTTTCGGTGTCAAGCATTGAGGACGAGCAGCGTATATGGGACAAGGTTGTTGCTGAAAACATCTTCGTCATCTGCAAAACTCCGATGGCAAAGAGCATCACCAAACGCACCCTTATTGGCTTCCGCAAAGCAAAGGTAAACACCCGATACTTCGAGGACTTAATCAATCAAATCAAAAACAAGCCTGAGCATTTCATCAAGCAGGTAGATAAATTCATTACAGTAAGAACAGGAATAAAGAATATGAAAATCAATGCGATAGTGGGAAATCCTCCGTATCAAGTTATGGATGGAGGCGCAGGAGTAAGTGCAAAACCTGTATATAACCTATTTGTTGAAATTGCAAAACAAATAGCTCCTAACTATATTTCTATGATTATGCCTTCTCGCTGGTTTGCAGGAGGAAAAGGACTGGACTCTTTCAGAGAAAGTATGTTATCTGATAAAAGAATTAGCCATATCTTCGACTATGTAAATGCCAAAGATTGTTTTCCTACAGCAAGCATTGGCGGTGGTGTCAATTATATTTTATGGGATGTAAACTACAAAGGCAATTGTAGTATTACGACTATTCAAGGATCGCAACGAGACATAGAGCAACGTCCATTAGACCAATTTTCAGTATTTATTCGCTATAACTCTGCTATTCATATAGTACATAAATGTCAATCTGATAATTCTTTTGCATCAATAGTTAACTCTCGTAATCCCTTCGGACTATCATCTAATATTCGTGGTGAAAAAACGGGAGAAATTCGCCTAATAACAAGTGCAGGAATATCATGGCTTCCCAAATCTGCAATTGATTCTAATAATCATCTTCTTTCAAAATATAAAATTTTGATGAGTAAGGTTACTGCTGAACATGCTGGAGAACCAGATAAAAAAGGACAATTTAAGATAATCTCCAGAACAGAGATTATTGGACCTAATGATGTGTGTACAGATTCCTACCTTATTGTTGGAGCTTCTGAAAGTAAGTTAGTTGTTGAAAATGAATATAAGTATATCCAAACACGTTTTTTACGTTTCTTGTTAATGCAATCCGTATCATCAATAAATTTATCCTCAGAAAAATTCCAATTCATTCCATTGCAAGACTTCACTTCCAACAGCGAAATAGATTGGAGTAAGAGTATATCTGAAATAGATACTCAACTCTATGCAAAATACGGACTTTCAGAAGATGAAATATCCTTCATAGAATCAATGATAAAACCAATGTAAAAATAAACGAGGGCAAGAATATGATACTTGCCCTCGTTATTATTTTATGGCTTTGCTCCTGTCAGCATTGCTGCTTTATCTTCAAAGTCTTCGGTAATCGCTTTTAGTTTCGGATTTCTGTTTTCGACAACAATACAAAAGAAAAGTCCTTCACCTTCTATTTCTGTGTGAGCCTTACATATTGTAAATTGATTATTTTTGGCATATCTTTCAAACCATGATAGGAATAGTCTGTTTCTGGTCTCTTCCCTTCCATCACTTGTGTCACACAGGTATAGCATTACCTCAAGGTTTGATCGAAAAAATTCTCTGATTATGGATAGAATAGTAGCTTCTACTTTAGGATCATGTTGGCTTTTCACCTCTTCTATCTTTCGAATAATAAGCTGATAGGTGTCACATCCACCTAACACGATGTCCTCCTTACTGAAACTGATACTATAGTGAAACCTAAATCAGTTTGGAACATGAACTCATCTCCCGACAAAGCTAATTCATAGGGAGAGTGTGCAAGAATATGTTTCAAAGAAAATTTTATCATATTAGAATGACATTACCCTGTATTCCTTCCTGTAACCATTCTGTAGCGGTTTTCTGTCTTGCCTTTTCCTTATTCTCCTTAGCTTTCTTGATAGCGCTGAGGAATTCTTCTTTTGTCATATTTCCCATAACTTTGTTCTTTCTTTTTGTTTACTGTATGCAAAAATAATCATTTTTTTGAAATACAAGTATAAATGTGAATATTTTAATGTATTCACATAATAAAATCAACTATTAATCAACTATCGACAAACAGGCTTTTATCAGAGCTATAAATTAATCATCTGATTATCTCAGGAAAGTGTTGGCAGATTTGAAGGTAATTAACGAATGTGGTGTAGAATTTAATTTATCTAACGCTATGCACCATCGCATGATTTATTTACGATGGCTAAAGTGTCAAGACTGACACTCTCACAATACAAACAAAACAGCCGCGCAGTATATAACGCATATACTACACGGCTGTATGAGTATCAAAAAAGGGGGCAACCGCCTACTTATTCATCAGCGTAGCCTGGGGGAAGCGGGCCTTTATCTGTGCCTTTTCTGCGTCGGACATTTTGCCATGGATGACAAAAATATCCATCTTTATGTTGTCCATCCATGCCGGCAAAACAACTTTGTCTGTGAAATAAAGTTCCAAAGACTCGATATAATTGAGCTGGGAGAGTATCTGCGGAACCTCTTTCACACGCAAAGAGAAGCCCTTCCGCTCCATGTTTTTTAGCGTCTCAGTGTCGGTATCGGCCACGCGCACAAGCCAACCGATTTTCGGAGTTAGGGCAAGCGTTACACTATCCTCCTCTACTCCTACAAAGCCAGACCAGAGTTCCATTGGCGTTTCAGTAGTGGACAAGCCGTCGGTAACGATATATCGGAAAGGAACCCTCACCATTTCGGGCAGCATCTCGGAGAATTGGGTAGCGGTCTTCACGCGCTTTCCGTCTTTGTTGTATGGAAAAAGACGACGGAACCAGCCGTCGAGTACCGTAGGACTCTCTGACGAACAGCCGCCGCCACGCAACTTGTCGGGATGAGAAAGCGTAACCATGTTTTTCCAGAACTTTTGGTTCGGACGACCTTCCGATGCCTTGACGAACTCGGCAAGCACGGGTTTCACACTTTCAATCCACTCCTCCATACCATATTTCTCCAATGCGCAGGTCTTCTCAAGCACTCTTTTCCAATCATCAGGCGTGCCAGTAAGCGTTATGTTGGGTATTCCACAAACAATGCGGAAGACCACGTAATCGAAGTAGGACTTCGAGACATCCATCAGAGTTATGCCCGACGCGATACGCTCCACAGGTCCGGTTGTAGTGAAATCGGCCACAAACGTCTCGGCGATATTGTCCTTTGTATTCTCACCTATCTGCCGGATAAAGTCATTCATGATACCCGACCAGTCGGCATCGCCCGTCAGCAGGTCCTCATCCGTACGCACAACGAGGCTCATATTGCCATCGTGGGCAACGAATTTGTCGCGCAACAACTCAGCATTTTCATTTACATAATGGCTGAAAACCTGACAGATGTCAAGCCAAATCATATCGGGCGAGAGCACTAACGGACGATGTTCGGCATACGCCTTGACGATAGTCCGATACAGGACATCCGTGCCCAACTCCTTGAAACACTCATTCCTGAAGCTCGACGCAACATATCCACTGTCCGTCTTTGCGGCATGATAATCGCGCAGAAGGTACCTCGCCACATCATCACCGCTACTGTTTTTCCACCACTTCTCGCATTCCGGAGCGGGCAGATTCTCATCAACGACAAATGTAATGCTACTGTCTGTCTTATTTGTCACCTCGCAAACAGTGACTTCCTGCGCCTTCATACAGCCCGACAATAATATAACGGCAATAACTGATAGCAAAAAACTCTTTTTCATAAGCCTGTATTTTATAGTTTATTAGTTTCTAATCTATTTGTTTATAAATTCAAGTATCCATCCTTTTACAGTACACTTATTGAATGTTTTCGGGTATTATGCACAAAGATAGTGAATTTATCGGATAGTGGGAATAAACGGATAAGTTTTTTAAGTGAGCCATATAGAAAAAGAGTTCTGTTTGTTTGTTAATCTTAGACAATAGCAGTATATTTGTATCTTAATAAAAACGACATGAAGAATATGCACTTTGACAGGACGGACAGAATGCCAGAAAGGACTTTCATCATAATTTCGATGACGGCAATTGCCCTGTTCCATATTATATTAGGCGTTCAAGGCTTCGATATGTGTGACGAAGGATGGGTGCTTTCGGGCTTCCAACAGATATTCAACGACCCAAAATCCATACAGTATTTGTTTCTTTATTACTTGTCGGAATATGTAGGAGGGGTATGGGACGTACTGTGGGGCGGTTGCGGGATATTCGGATTTAGAATACTTACGGCTATCTGTATAACGCTGTCATCATATTTTGTCTACAAGATGTTGCGCCCGATAGTCAACCGTTGGTGCATTCTCGCCGGACTATTCTTGGTATATCTGTGTGCCGGATATGGCATCATGGTGTTTTATCATGATTATCTGACGACATTGCTTTCGGTCGGAGCATCGTCCTGTATGCTGAAATCTTTATTGCAAAGGACCGCAAATGGATATTCGCAAGTGGCATTCTCGTCGGCATCAACGTGTTCGCACGACTGCCAAACCTATCATTATCACTGCTGATACTTTGCCTTATACCTTATCATATATATAAAAGAGATATGCCAGATACCCTGCGTATGCTGACAAGCGGAGTCTTAGGATTTGCCGTCGGCGTTGTGGCAGTTATCTTATTGATGCTCTTTTCCGGTCATTATGACATCTTCCCCCAAGCCATAACCGACGGTATGTCGGCAGCAGGCGACTCACAGAGCACGCACAACATATCGGAAATGTTCGGCAGATACCTTCTCGGCTATGCAAGAGTCGCACAGAATGCCCTACTGATAATGCTTGTTCCAGCATTGATTTGGATATGCCGCAAGAAGACTATCAAGAAGAAGTCAAATCTTTTCCTTATCGGGATAATCGCAACCGGCATATATCTTGCAATGCTGAAATTCTGTGGTTCAAACACAAGCATACTCTATGCGACATCGACAATATGCTGTCTTGGTATCCTTTTATCGAAGCCCCGATGCAGAGAATATGTGTATCTCGCCTTCATAGTCCTTATCAATATGTATGCGCTACCGCTCGGCAGCGATTATGGAATAGAGAATATGGGCGAGTACTGCGTGTATATCTCTGGTCCGCTGACTGTCGGGATGGCTTGGAAATGGTGGGAAAAGCAACGTAGCATCAACTGCGCCACAAGGATTCTGCTTACTGTTTGCGCTGTGACATTCATAATGTTTGTGGCACGTCGCGGTGTGTTCAACATTATGTCGCAATGCTATTTCGATGAGGGATTCAGATGGAACAAGACCGAACTGATAGATAATCCGAGGGCAACGACATTCACGACGAAGAAAAATTGCGAGCAATTAAACCCGATGCTGAATGAACTCGGCAAATATGTAAAGGAGGATGACTATCTGTTGTGCTTCCAAAACATTGCAACCGTGCATTTTCTCACCCGCACGCGGCCTTATCTTTACAATCCATGGGTGTGGACTTACGACCCGTCGAACATGGAACGGAAATTCCGTGAGGCTGAAGCAGAACATAAGGAACTGCCCGTTGTGGTACGGGACAAGTCGATGCTACCCAAATGGTATGAGTATTATCCCGACTGGAACAATGAGAATGCGGAAGAAAGCTATACTCACAAGAACAGGAAGATAATGCTGATAAACCGTTTCCTGACAAGAAACGGATATAAAGTGGTATGGGAAAATGAGGTGTTTCAAATTCTGTTGCCGCCGCAAAAGACGGTTTTAGCAGAATGATGACAGGCTGTCGGCAATCATCTCCACTTCATTATCGGTCAGAGCAATGTTCAGCGGAATGCTCAATTCCTGCCTGCTAAGCATCTCTGTAACAGGCAATGACATCTCATTCCAATCATGATAACATTGCTGTTTATGTGGCGGAATAGGATAATGCACCATCGTCCGTATGCTTCTTTCAAGTAAATACTGCTGTAACTCGTCACGTCTTTCACTGAAGACGGGGAAGATATGATAGACATTATCACGGTCGGGACAGTCGGTTATGCGAACGAACGGATTGTTTATATTCGCTTTATAATAGCCGGCTATGGCTTTCCTGCGTTCGTTATCGCCGTCAAGATACTTCAGTTTGACATCCAACACGGCCGCCTGTATCTCGTCCAAACGACTGTTTCGGCCTTGATAGTCAAACACATACTTCACTGACGAGCCGTAATTGCCAAGCGAACGTATGACATTCGCGAGTTCTTCGTCGTCTGTAGTAACAGCTCCGGCATCGCCAAGCGCACCAAGATTCTTACCAGGATAAAAGCTGTGCCCGGCCGCATCGCCGAGGGAACCAGTGAAGCCCCCTCCAACTCCCCCATGGGGGAGAGAAATACGGGTGCTCGAAGCTGAGGTAACGCTCTCCCCCTTGGGGGAGGTGGAGGGGGCTTTGCATCCCTGCGCCTGCGCATTGTCCTCTATGAGTTTCAAATTGTATTTCCGGCATATCTCCTTTATCTTATGCGTGTATGCACACCGGCCGTACAGGTGGACAATCATTATAGCCCGCGTGCGCTCCGTTATCGCCTGCTCTATTAACGAGTCGTCTATTTGGAGAGTCTCGGGAGACGGTTCCACAAGCACCGGACGCAAGCCGTTCTCGGTTATTGCAAGGATAGATGCTATGTAAGTATTGGCGGGAACTATCACCTCATCACCCTCTTTCATTACACCCATAACCATATACGCGCGCAAAATTAACGTTAAGGCGTCAAGGCCATTGCCACAACCGATACAGAAACGTGTACCGATATACTGCGCATAGTGCTGTTCGAAGCGCCGGGTGGCCTCGCCCTGCAAGTACCAACCGCTGTTTACGACATCACTAACAGCCTCCTGAATTTCTTCCCGATGCTGCGCTGTTATGTTTTTTAATGAAAGATAGTCTATCATAGTGTCCATTCGTAACAATCATAACACACTCCCCGACCTCCGAAACCTTCTTTCTGATAAATCAACTGCTCATTCAGCAAAGTACCATTCTGTTCTGTTGAGATTCCGAAGTCAAAATAATCATGCTCCCTCAATGCCTCTTCTATGACACATCCGAACAGCAAATCGAGCGCATGGAGGCGTTTTCCCTCTTCGCTTGCCGATATATATTGCGAATGAACCACTCTTTCTGTGAGATAAAGCAACGTTCCTCCAAGTGTAACACCGTCTTTCTTTGCCACAAACAGACGTATTTTGTCTGGGAAACGGCGCATAAGAAGCCTTATCTCCTCAACCGTATGCACCGGTTTGGTATCGTATTTCCGACCCAGATTATCAGATAATATCTGCCAGAAATCATCAGGATTATCGGTTCTCTCTATCACTATTCCATCGGCAGCGGCACGTTTTCGTCCGCACTCCCTTATGCGGAACCACTTGTTTCTACAGTCTTTATATATAGCAGAAGATACCGCTCTCGATGTCAGACGGGCGTTACAGACATTGAATATGGCATACAAATCCTCCTCAGACGGCTGTCTGTTATATATATAAGGTACAGGCTTATATATTATGTTGGCAACTCCCATACCTTTAAGATAAGCGTTCAGCAAGCCTAAGACAGCCATAATGTCGGCCGTTGTTGTCTTCTCAGACATCACAAGACCGCCATAAGTCAAGCCTCCGTGCGACCGCAATGTGTCCCCGTTGACATCTGCCGGCAACAAGGCATATAACTTTCCACGTCTGAATATCATAAGCGAGCAATCCTCAAACCTGTCACTATGATAGTCCATATAATCACGATCGAAGAGGAACGTGCCGTTCTTCGACTCTCTCACGAATTCGTTCCACTCGTCTTTACGCTCCGGATTATACCTTATTATATCAAACATTCCGCGCTGTTATTGCCGCTGTTTCTTAGAGTTTATATAGTCTATGAACTCGTCATAGTCGTATATGTAATCTTCCTCGTCATAAAATTCCGACGCGAGCACCATACATACTGCTCCTGAGGAGAAATCATCAAGAGTACGCCATGTATCGGTATCTATCACCAAACCCTGATAAGGATGATTCAAGAGTACCGTCTTACGCTCCGTACCATTATCTAATGTCACGTGGAAACTGCCACTGAGAGCCACCAATACTTGTTTAAGTTTCTTGTGTGCATGGCCTCCCCTACAACCTCCGGCCGGCACATCATAAACCCAATAAACTCGTTTGATGCAGAACGGAATGTTCTTTGTCCCCTCGGCAACAGTCAGGTTGCCGCGGGGATCGGTTATTTTCGGAAGTTCTATAATCTGTCCTAATGGTCTCATCGCTATCCTTTCAGGCTTTCTTCATGTAAGGGTCTGTGCCGAGAACCGTCTTGGCCACGCGCTTTGCCTTGTCGCGCAGCGCATTGATATCGGCATCGGTGTCGCCATAACACAGCACCACACCCATACGACGACCGATGTGAGCCTCCGGTTTTCCGAAGATACGCACCCTCGTGCGCTCCTCTTTCAAAGCGTCGATGAAGTTATACGGCAGAGGCTCTGTTGTCTCCGAAGGCGACAACACAACCGCGCTCACACCAGCGTGTTCAAGCTCTATACCTGCAATAGGCAGTCCCATGACGGCACGGAAATGCAACTCAAACTCGCTGAGATTAGTCGTATGGCCAAGCGTTACCATACCAGTGTCATGCGGACGCGGCGACAATTCAGAGAAAATCACCTCACCTTGCTTGGTCAGGAAGAATTCCACGCCCCAGATTCCGGCTCCGGTCAAAGCCTTAGTTACCTCGTCTGCCATATGCTTGGCATCATTGAGGGCCTTCTCGGATATACTATACGGCTGCCAGCTCTCGCGATAGTCGCCGCCTTTCTGCACGTGTCCAATGGGCGGGCAGAACAGTGTCGGACCATCTTTCTGCGTAACCGTAAGCAGCGTAAACTCAGAATCGAAATCAATAAACTCCTCTATTATCACTTCTTTCACGTCACCGCGGCTACCTTCCATAGCCTCACTGAATGCCTGTTCCAATTCTCCGTCGTTATGAACATAACTCTGTCCATGTCCGGATGACGACATAAGTGGCTTTACCACACACGGGAAACCAATCTCGTCGGCTGCCTTTTTGAACTCATCGAAGGTCTTTGCATAAAAATATTTGGCCGTACGCAGTCCCAACTCACGCGAAGCGAGGTCGCGGATGGCGCGCCTGTTCATCGTGTAATTCACAGCACGGGCACTCGGAACCACCTGTATGCCCTGCTTCTCGAAGTCGAAAAGCCTTTCGGTCCTTATGGCTTCAATCTCAGGAACAATGATGTCCGGCTTGTGTTTCTCTACGACCGCAGCGAGAGCATTGCCATCAAGCATACTGAAAATCTCTCTCTCATCGGCCACCTGCATAGCCGGTGCATTATCATATCGGTCGCAAGCGACTACATACTGGCCTGCGCGCTTTGCTGCAATCACAAATTCCTTGCCCAATTCGCCCGAGCCTAATAGCAAAATCTTTTTCATCTTATCGTTTGTTTTTTAAGGTTTCGTTCATCATTTGCCACTCCGGAGTGACAGCAAGTTTCCTCAGACACGTGTCGATATGCTCCATCATCGCTTCTTCGGCCATACTTCTTTCTTTGGCAATCTCCGCTAATGATTTGCGCTCCGCACCAAGAATACCAAAATAGGCCATTACAGCATTCTCATCGGGAACACTCAACAGATGTAGCAGATGCGTCGCATAGTGCTGCATCCGCTCGCTCACCTCATTGGAAAAATAGCCCAGCCGCACGAGAAACGAGTGCAAATCCTTTGTCAGAATATCCATTCTTGTCTGTCGTCCTGCTATTAACGGTTCGCATACATGGAGTCGTAGTACTTCTCATACTCGCCGCTTGTGATATTGTCCATCCACTCCTGATTCTCCAGATACCACTTCACGGTCTTCTCAATACCTTCCTCGAACTGCAAAGACGGCTCCCATCCAAGTTCACGCTGCAATTTTGACGAGTCTATAGCATAACGAAGATCGTGTCCGGCACGGTCTGTAACGTATGTGATAAGATCCATATCCTCGCCTTCCTTACGTCCGAGCAGGCGGTCAACAGTCTTTATCACGACTTTTATAATATCTATGTTCTTCCACTCGTTGAATCCCCCGATGTTATACGTATCGGCTATCTTGCCTTCATGGAATATCAAATCAATAGCCCGTGCATGGTCTTCCACATACAACCAGTCGCGAACGTTCTCGCCTTTGCCATACACAGGCAACGGCTTACGATGGCGGATATTGTTGATGAACAACGGTATCAGTTTCTCAGGGAACTGATACGGCCCGTAGTTATTCGAGCAGTTGGTCACCACAATGGGCATTCCGTAAGTGTCATGGAATGCGCGCACGAAGTGATCTGACGAAGCTTTCGATGCCGAATACGGCGAATGTGGATTGTATTTCGTTGTCTCAAGGAAGAACCTGTCTCCGTATGCGAGGTGATGCTCTGAAGAGGAAGCCGTCGTTGTGAACGGCGGTTCGATACCTTCCGGATGAGAAAGCTCCAGCGCGCCATACACCTCGTCAGTCGAGATGTGGTAGAAGCGCTTTCCCTCATAACCTTCCGGCAGGCTCTCCCAATAGATTTTAGCTGCCTGCAGGAGCGAAAGCGTACCCATGACATTTGTTCTTGCAAACGTAAAGGGATCTTTTATACTTCGGTCCACATGACTTTCGGCAGCCAAATGGATTATTCCGTCAACGCCGCGAGTCTTCATCAGGTCGAGCATCGCATCAAAATCACAGATGTCTGCCTTAACGAATGTGTAATTAGGCTTATCCTCTATGTCTTTCAAATTGGCGAGGTTGCCGGCGTATGTCAGTTTATCAACGTTGATAACGTCATACTCTGGGTATTTATTTACAAACAGGCGAACCACATGACTGCCTATGAATCCCGCACCACCGGTAATTACTATTGTCCTTTTCATAATTTTATATTATTTCTTTAATTTCTTTTCAACGATGTGTCCCTACTAATGTAATAACTTCACAATCAGTAAATTTATTGCCTTCGATGGTCAATCTTATGAGAGTTCTGTCCTTATGCCAACCTTGAATTCCAGCCGCACCAGGATTAATATGCAGAAGATTGAGGGTCTTGTCGTATTTCACTTTTAAGATATGGGAGTGTCCGCTGATGAACAACTGAGGCGGCGAATAAAAGAGTTTGTTGCGTATAGAGATGTCGTAATTGCCTGGATAGCCACCAATATGCTTCATCAACACATCCACATCCTCGCATTTCCATCTGAGAATTTCGGGATACATAAGGCGCAGGTCGCCACCGTCGCAATTTCCATATACCGCCCGCAAAGGCCTGAAAGCTGCCAACTTCTCGGCTACTTCCATCGAGCCAATATCGCCGGCGTGCCATATTTCATCGCACGGCTCAAAGTGATGCAGATACTTATCATCCCAAAACGAATGTGTGTCGCTGATTATTCCAATTTTCTTCATAGCTTTTCTATCGGACATTAAAACTTCTTTACAATGAAGTTTTCGATATATTCTGCCGTAGCTTCAAGTCCGAGGATGCTCGAATTGACGCAAAGATCGTAGCTCTCACTGTGTCCCCATGTCTTACCCGTATAATAATTATAATAAGACGCACGTTCCTGCTGCCTGTTGTTTATCCTCTTCCGCGCCGTCTCGCGGTCGCATCCCTCACGCTCACACACCCTGTCGATGCGGTTTTCCATATCCGCCGTGATGAATATATTCACCACATTATCGTAGTCACGCAGCACGTAGTCTGCGCAACGGCCCACAAAGACACAGCTACCTGCATCGGCCGCCTTTCTGATTGCATCGCTTTGAAACTGGAACAGACCTTCTTGCGTGAACTTGTTTGAATAGAAATTGCCATCGCTGATATGCGGAACATGAATATTGAACAGCGACTTCATGAATGTCTTGTGTTCGTCATTCTGCTCAAAGAACTTCTCAGAAAAGCCACTTTCCTTTGCCGCAAGATTCAGAAGTTCACGATCATAGAATTCACAACAAAACTTCTCAGCCAGCATCTTGGCTATAATTCGCCCACCACTGCCTATCTGTCGGCCCACGTTTATGATTATCTTCTTGTCCATATCTTTCTGTTTATGTTAGTAGTAATGCCTTTCTGCACTATCGAAGTCAGACGGCCGCAGCCTCTTCGCGCAGTTGTTCCCTTTTGAATTTACGGATATATATCACCAATATCCATACCGTAACCACAAACGACAGCATATCAGATACCGGCATGGCATACCACACGCCGTTCAGTCCGAGGAAAAGCGGAAATACATAGAGCAACGGGAGCAGATAGAGCAACTGTCTCGATAGCGACAGGAAGATGCTTATCTTAACCTTGCCAATACTCTGGAAGAAATTGGTGATGACCATCTGCGACCCAACAAACGGCATAGCCGCCATCAGTATGCGCAATCCCGAGGCCGACAGACCTATCAATGTAGCATCCTTAGTGAACAGACGCACACTATAATAAGGCAGGAACTCGGCAACAATCCATCCCGACAACATTATCAGCGTGGCCACCACAATAGCGTAGCGCAGCACCGACATCAAGCGGTCTATCTGTTGCGCGCCGTAGTTATAGCCCGCAATAGGCTGCATTCCCTGATTCACACCCATGACAAACATCACGAATATGAACGCTATTCGGTTGGCGATGCCGTATGCTCCCACCGCCATATCGCCGCCATAGTACACAAGTTGGTTGTTGATGAATATCACGACAAGGCAAGCGCACACGTTCATCGAGAATGGAGAGATACCTATTGCGATAATATTTTTCACGATATAACCGCGCAGTTGGTATATTCCACGCTTAAGATGAAGCAGTTCCCGACTGTCGCAAAAGATGCGGAACTGCCATACCAAAGCTATCATCTGCGCTAAGATTGTAGCGTATGCCGCACCTTGAATGCCAAGATTCAATGGCCAAATAAATATCGGGTCGAGCACAGTATTGAGCACCACCGTGAAAATAGTGGCAAACATGGCATGCCGCGGCTTGCCCGCAGCTCTCAATACAGCATTCATACCGAAGTACATATAGGAGAAAACGTTGCCCACAAGGATAATAACCATATAATCACGTGCGTATGCTATGGTTTGGTCGCTCGCTCCGAAGAATCGCAATATAGGGTCGAGAAACAGCAAACAGACCACACTGAAGGCTACACCTATTATTATATTGAGCGTCACGGAGTTGCCGAGTATAGTCTCCGCGGTCTTATAGTCTTTCTGTCCGAGCTTTACCGACAGATAGGTAGACGCTCCCACGCCCACCGCTGCACCGAAAGCTGCCGACAGATTCATAAACGGGAAGGTAATGGCTAACCCCGAAATGGCAAGTGCTCCCACTCCCTGACCGATAAAAATGCTATCGACCATATTATACAATGACGCTGCCGTCATCGCGATAATGGCCGGCAAGGCATACTGCATCAGCAGTTTGCCCACCGGTTTAGTACCCAGTTCCAGTGTCGATTGCTTATTGTCCATTCACTTTTACTTCCTCATTCCTCCAAAATTAATACATCTTCGACTTCTGCTCCTTTATCTGCTCATCGTAGATATAGTCATCATAGTTCATCAGTTTGTCAATCGTACCATTAGGGGTAAGTTCTATGATACGGTCAGCAACCGTCTGGATAAACTCATGGTCGTGGCTTGAGAACAGAATATTGCCCTTGAAGCCCACAAGATTGTTGTTGAAGGCCTGAATACTCTCCAGGTCAAGGTGGTTGGTAGGCGTATCAAGAATGAGGCAGTTGGCATTCTGCAACTGCATACGGGCAATCATACAACGCATCTTCTCTCCTCCCGAAAGCACATTCACCTTCTTCTCAACCTCTTCCTGCTTGAAGAGCATACGACCGAGGAAGCCCTTCATCGTTACCTCATTGCCCGGACCGTACTGCGAAAGCCAGTCCACGAGGTTCAGATCGCTGTTGAAGAATTCTGTGTTGTCGAGCGGCAGATAAGCCGTGGTGATGGTAACGCCCCACTTATACGTTCCGGCGTCGGCCTCACGGTTGCCGTTTATTATTTCAAAGAGGGCAGTCATGGCCTTAGGATTATGGCTCAGGAACACCGTCTTCTGTCCTTTCTCAATATTGAAGCTGACGTTATCAAACAGCACTGTGCCGTCCGTGTCAACAGCCTTAAGGCCTTCCACCTCAAGAATTTGGTTGCCCGGCTCGCGCTCCATCTGAAAGATGATGCCCGGATACTTACGGCTCGACGGGCGAATTTCCTCTACATTCAAACGCTCAAGCATCTTCTTGCGGCTCGTGGTCTGCTTACTCTTAGCCACATTGGCAGAGAAACGGCGGATAAATTCCTCCAACTGCTTGCGCTTCTCCTCTACCTTCAGACGCTGGTTCTGAGCCTGACGCAATGCCAACTGCGAACTCTCATACCAGAAAGAGTAGTTTCCTGAGAACACCGTTACCTTACCGAAGTCGATGTCCACGGTCTGCGTACTCACCGCATCAAGGAAGTGGCGGTCGTGCGAAACAACCAAAACAGTCTGCTCCACATTGCTCAGATACTCCTCAAGCCACTGCACCGTGTCGAGGTCGAGGTCATTGGTAGGCTCGTCGAGCAACAGATTATCGGGATGTCCGAACAGCGCTTTGGCAAGCATCACGCGCACCTTCTCGTTATTCGATAGCTCCGCCATCTGCTTATAGTGCGCATCTTCCTTTACACCGAGATTCTGCAAGAGCTGCGCTGCCTCACTCTCAGCCTCCCAACCGTTCATCTCGGCAAACTTCAATTCGAGGTCTGCGGCGCGGTTTCCGTCTTCATCAGTCATCTCCTCTTTGGCATACAGGGCTTCGCGCTCCTTCATGTTTTGCCAAAGCGGGCCGTGTCCCATGAGCACAGTATCCATCACCGAGAAATCATCAAACTTGAAGTGGTCCTGATCAAGAACCGAGAGGCGTTCGCCCGGCCCAAGTTCCACGGTTCCCTTGTTTGGCTCAAGCTCTCCGCTTATGGCTTTAAGCAATGTTGACTTTCCGGCACCGTTCGCACCAATAACTCCATAAATATTTCCAGCCGTGAACTTAATGTTCACGTCTTTATAAAGAACTCTTTTTCCGAATTGAATCGCAAGATTTGTTACAGTTATCATCTCTAATACTTCTTTATATATATGTTTTGGCTGCAAAGTTACCAATTATCATTGGATTTTACAAGAAAAGAGGAAACATTAGAACTTTTAGGAGATTGTAGACAGGCGTTCGGGAGTTCTGACGAATGCCTTTTAATACAAAGGCGAAGTCCGAATGCATCACTGCATCCGGACTTCTTTCATCTACTATAATAAACCATTTAATTAACTAAATGTCTTATTCCAACCATCTTGGGTCGCCTACGCCAAGTTTAACTACTGATTCATTACCAACCTTGAAGTTTCCACCTGCTGCATTCACGTATTCAGGATTATTATTAGCACCCTTAGTATCAGCGAACAAGTTAGCCTTATCTACGATTACATTCAGATTAGGAGTATTGAAGTAATTGTTGTTGGTGAAATTTGGCTCAGAAGTCTTAGACTGGTTCGACCAAATACCGTTTGTATTAGATACTATGTTGTTTGTGAAGTTAATCACGTTGCCAACATAACGAACATACAACAGACGTTTGCTCGAACTGTTACATACGCCATTGATAGTACACTTGTCAACTGTTATCACCGGAGTGCCACCGAGTGCTGAAGCATCATCCATACGTATCATGTCACGTGCAGCGCAACTGTTATAGATGGTTGAGCCGATAATGTTGAGCGCATCAATGCGTCCCTTGCGGCAGTCGAACATATCTCCACCGTCACATACGATATCGTGGATGAGACAGTTGCGGAAAGTAAGCTCACCGATAGTTGCAGCTACGTTAACATAGTACACACCCTTACCGAAGTTCTTAATTTCAGAGTTGCTAACAACGAGCTTGCCATACTGTGTTTCGTCCTTGAAATTGAATGCCTGGTCAGTTGTCTCGTTTGTAGAACCATCGAGGATAATGTTGTCTATTACGACAGACGCGCCACCATTAATCTCGAAGCGACCTTGAATAACAGGCTGCTCTGTCGGATAAACGCCCTTAATCTCAATGTTCTGAGATATTGCAACAGCACTTGTTCCACCGTTTTCGCCCGTAATCTGGAATGTACCGGGCAGCAAAGCAAACACCTGTCCGTCGGCAGCTTCAGAAAGCAGAGTTTTCAAATCGTCGCTCGCACGTACTATTGTAGCACCGTTCAGGTCGGCGATAGTTGTGAAAATCTTGCTACCGCGCTCTTTCTCACCGTTGTAGAGGAGTACCTGATACTTTGTAGAAGGCTCAAGTCCCTCGATGAGTGCTTGTCCGTTCTCTATTTCCTCGGCTGTGAGATCATGCTTTACAACAGTGGTAACAGTTCCGTCATCTGCCGTATAGCGTACCTCAATACGTGTTACGTCCTCGCCTGCCGGCCAGTTCATCACTACGTTACGGTCGCCGATGTCTGAGTTTTGGATGTCCTTGAATATCTGTTGTGCGTTGGTGCGGAAATATACCTCACTCCACTTTGAATTACGGCTTTCGTCGTTCTCGTCAATAGCCATCACACGGGCAGAATATTTTGTGTCGTAAATCAAGCCATCCACAGCAAATGGAATATCCTCATCGGTCAATCCCTCGAAATGCAATGTGGCATCGCCCTCAAACTTCAAGCTATCGTCTTGAAATATTTCGAGTACATAGCTTGTAGCTCCTGATGCAGGAGTCCACTGGAGGTTTGCGCTTTCCTTTGTTACACTTTTTGCTTCGAAGTTCACAGGTGAGAAGTTGCGGTCATAGACAATGCTTGTTATCTCATCCATCGCGCCGTCGCAAGATGTCAGGGACAGGATTCCCATCCCTAACATACACGCATTTATGATTATTCTTTTCATGATTTTGTTCTGAAATAATTGGTTTGTTAATTACTCAACTGACCGTAGTTGCCGTCATTGTTAAGCATTCCGTTGCTCTTGTCGATGAATGTCTGCCAGATAGGCCAGAGACAGTTCAGACTCGGAGTATTCACATAGAGACCGTTGATATAGTCATCAGTAAGCAGATTTGCGCCGGTCTTATCATCAACGAACCATTTTGTTGAATGATAATCTTCTGATGAAAGTGCAGCACCCTCATCGTCTGTATCACCGTGATTCAAACCATAAACCAGGATTGTCTCGCCATCGTCGGCAGTCTTGTAGTAGAGCTTAACAGGCAGGTCTGCATATGCACCCTGACGGTTTGCAAGCTGTGTGAGCTTCTGCTTAGCCTCTGCCATCTTGGTATCAATGATACCCCAACGCACGAGGTCTGCCTTACGCAACATCTCTCCGGCAAGCTCGAAGGCACGCTGCTCAACGATTCCGTTGAAGAAAGCATCCTTGCTTGCTGTGTATTTAGCCTGCAATGCTGTTACCTTGTCAGCAGGAAGAGCACGGTCGAGAACCGGCTTCAGATACTGCCAAGCTGCCTGGGGGCCGTCGAGTGCGTTCACGGCCTCTGCTGCCATCAAGTAGACATCAGCCAGACGCATATACTGCCAGTTGATACCATCGTCGTTAGCACCGAGGTTGAGCGCGCGCTCCGGCTTCATCCACTCGTAACGGAGCTTACCGAAGCACCACTTGTTGATTCCGCGAAGTTTCTGTTTAGCCTTTCCGTTCTCCAAATCGCTCCACTCGTAAGGTACGCAAGTGATGTCGCGACGGATATCGTCTACGTCATAATCATAATAGAGGTATGGCATCGGACCGTTAACACCTCCCTGCGGCTGACTTGTGTACTGGTCTGCCTTCTGGTGTTTCACGCCGAATGTGTAAAGCACACGGCCACGACCGGATGAGAATGGTATTTCCCAAAGGCTCTCGCCACCGGCAGTTACATTGTCCTCACAGAGCTTTGTGAAGTTGTCCTTGAACTCGCCGAGTGTGTTGCGACGGCTGTTGATGATGTCTATACACTCTTCCTTAGCAATCTGATACATCTTGTCCGTAGCCAGTTCCGGGTCGTTGCTCTTGCGGAAGCCGTCGCCGCGAAGACCGTAACCGCCTGCATAAAGGGCGATACGTGCGCGGAGTCCTTTAACGAAACTCTTGCTTACGCGCTCTGTGCTCGCTGTAATCGGACTTTCGTTCGGCCAGTAGCAATAATCCTCAGCCTCTTTCAGGTCGGCAAGAAGTTGCTTATAGATAACGTCGCGATTCTCGCGCGGCATATAAACGTTCGTAGGATTGTTCGGCTCGAAGCGTGCCGGAACGTCACCCCATGCCTTCAAAAGGTCATTGTAGACCACAGCGCGCAGTGTCAATGCCTCTCCGAGGAGCTGCGCCATGTCCTTGTTGCCTTCTACATTACCATATTGGCGGATGCCCTTTATGGCGAGGTTGGCACGTTCAATACCTTCATAGAACTTAGAGTATGCGTTATTCTCTGTGTTCATCTGGCCGTTTGTAGCCAGAGTGTTATATCCCCACATCGACTCTTTGTCGCTATAAGACATCGCCTTGCTGTATGACGGCTGCGTTCCGCTACCTGTCTCAAGGTCGGTATTCAGTCCGTAGAAAGGCAGGAAACGTCCGCGATATGAGTTTGTCTCACCGAAAGAAACATGGATTGACATGATTTCTGACTCAGCAAGAGAATACTGTGAGAACACAGAACTCTCATCAAGAGTAGACTGAGTCGGTGCGTCCATGTCGCAGGAGGTCATAAGACCGGCAAGCGACAATGACATAATGGATAACTTTATATAATTTTTCATTGCTTAAAAGTCTTATTTGTTTGATTAGAAATTCAAGTTGAGACCAACTACGAACTGGCGGCTGCGTGGATAACCAGAGTAGTCGCAACCCGGTGTCAAGCTCTCCTGACCGCTCTTGCGGATACAGTCTGACTCAGGATCGAAGCCGTCATATCCTGTGATGCAGAATACGTTGTAAGCTGTGCAGTAGAAGCGCAGGCTGTTGATGCCCACACGCTTGGTGAGTGTCTGCGGCAGTGTGTAACCCAATGTAAGGGTGTTAAGGCGCAGGTAAGAAGCGTCCTCGATTGCCCAGTCTGTAAGTATCATCTGCTTCATGTATGGAGACCACATTGTGGTGTTGGCATTCATCGCTGCAAGTTTCTCAGGATCATTGCAAAGAGTACCGTCCGGATTGAGGTTGGTCCAGCGCTTGCCGTCGCCCATCACGTCGTACATATTACGATACTGATACTTGCCTGTTGATGTACCCTCAATCTTGTTGGCGTTGTAAACCTGTCCGCCAACGCTGAAGTTGAAGTTTGCGCTCAGGTCGAAACCGTATGCACGTGCGTTGATTCCGAAACCGCCGGCGAAGTCCGGGTTAACATTACCGATGATAGACTTGTCTTCCTCACCGATTGTTCCGTTACCTGTTCCGTCTTCGTTAGATGGCATATCAACGAGTTTGAGTGAACCCGGACGTATTGTTCCTACAACAGGAGAAGCGTCAGCCACTCCGTCTTTCAGCTCCCAGAGGCCGGTTGTAGCATTATAGCCCTTGAAGTCGTCCACCTCATAGCGGCCTGCGCACTTGTAACCGCGGATTTCACCTACCTGACCACCTACTGCAATCACGTATTCCTCACCGATTTCAGAAGAAGCCCAGCGTGTCTCTGCGCCGAAATCGGTCATGCCGCCGAGATCCTTAATCTTGTTCTTGTTGAAACCGATGTTACCGTTGATGTCGATACCCCAGTCTTTCTTGTCAATGGCGTGCCACGTGAAGCTGGCCTCAAGACCCTTATTCTCGGTCTTACCCATGTTTCTGTACTGGCTGTCATAACCTGTTCCGCTTACAGGGAACTTGATGAGAAGGTCTTTTGTCGTATTAATATAAGCCTCGATGCTACCGTTCAACTTACCGCGGAAGAGCGTGAAGTCGAGTCCGAGGTTACGTGTGATGGTTGTCTCCCACTTCAGATCCGGATTGGCCATCATCTTAGAAGGTGCCCACATAGTATCGAAACCGTTCACCCAGAGTGCGCCAGAGCCTGTCAATGCGTTATACTCCTGACTCAACTGACCTGTCGGGATGTTGTTGTTACCGGCTGTACCGTAGCTGAAACGCAGCTTCAAGTCATCCAACCATGAGTGTGTGCCTGCCATGAACTTCTCTGAAGAGATACGCCAAGCCAAAGCTGCTGATGGGAAGTAACCCCAACGATTGTCCTTAGAGAACTTAGAAGAAGCATCGGCACGGAACGTAACGCTCAGCAAGTACTTGTCCATGAAGTTATAGTTTGCACGAGTGAAGAAAGAGAGCAGTTTGTCGTCTGCGCTGTAAATGTCGTTCACCTTCAGCGGCTTGCCCTGTCCTGTCAGTTTCCATGCTGTGTTTGCATCGAAGTCTGTCGGGAAACCGTGGATTTCGTCAGAGTGTGTTCTCAACTTTGTTATCACATACTCGTGACCAACCATCCAGTTCAAGCTGTGCTTGTCGCTCTTGAAGATGTTCTTGAAGTCGAAACTTGCGGTGTTTGTAGAACGGAAACGATGACGGTTTGTGTCGTCAAGGGTGATACCCGGCTGTCCAGGATAGTCTGAATACTGGTTTCTTGACTGGTATGATGTGGTACCGAAGAAACGCTGGTCATACATATTATAAGAGTCATAACCTAACTCGGCCTTGAGTTTGAGGTTCTTGATGATTTCCCAGCCGAAAGCTCCTGCGAAGTTCAATTGCTTGCGCTCTTTCTTACGGTCGTTATCATACTGAGATACAACAGGGTTATAGAGGTTTCCGAGGTCATCGTCGTCTGCACCTACGCTCGCGTCGAGGTTAGCCAATGGCACAGGAGTATAGATAAGAGCATACTTCAGACGACGGTCTGTATCGTATGCACCGGTAGCGTCATTTGCACCACCACCGCGGATGTCTGTATCAGAATAACGTACCTGGAAGTCGAGAGTCGTACGCTTTGTAGGTTTGGTGTTCAATTTCAAGCTGAAGTTGTCGCGCTTGAAGTTAGAACCAATCTGGATGGCCTTGTCGTTCATGTGAGCGTAGCTGAATGCATACTTCACGGTCTCTGAACCACCTGTGATGTTCAAGCTCTGGTTGAACGTGTGGCCTGTACGACCGTAAACGATGTCCTGCCAATCGTTTGCGGCAACATTCTGATACATATCCAAATCACGATAGTTACCGAAATAATCTGTATAAGAAGATATGTCATTAGGATTGTTGAGCAGTGCAAGCTCATACTGCCACTTAGCGTAGTCGTATGGAGAGAGAACATCCATAGTCTTTGCTATGCTCTTCCAGCTATAATAAGCGTTGTAAGAAACGTTCACCTTGCCGCTCTTACCGCTCTTTGTAGTAACGAGGATAACACCGTTAGCACCACGGCTACCGTAGATAGCGGTAGAAGAAGCGTCCTTCAATACTGTGATGTCTTCAATGTCGCTCGCAGGGATGTCGCCGATTCCGTCAACAGGGAATCCGTCGACGATGTAGAGCGGGTCGTTGCTCTGGGTGATAGAACCACCACCACGCACACGGATCTTAACCTCTGCGTCAGGCGAACCCTCGGTTGTTGTTACCTGCACACCGGCCATCTTACCCGTGAGGGCCTCTGAAGCCGAAGCCACCGGCACTGCCTGAAGGGTCTCGCTGTTGACCGTAGCCACGGAACCGGTCAAGTCTTTCTTGCGCACCGAGCCGTAACCGATTACGACAACGTCGTTCAGCGAGGTAGCGTCGTCCTCGAGAACTACGTTAATACTGCTCTTACCCGCAGCGTTCACCGTCTTTGTCTTCATACCGATGTATGAGATGGTGAGTTGCTTGCTGGCGGTAAGATTGAGTGAGAAGTTACCGTCAAGGTCGGTAACAGCACCGCCTTGTCCGCCCTTCTCCTGGACTGTTGCTCCGATGATTGGTTCACCGGCCGAGTCCTTAACATTTCCTTTGATTGTCTGCGCAGATACAATGCCCCCCCCGATTAGGAGAAAGAACATTACAAGCGCAATTCGAAAAGTTTTCAAATTACCAGACATAGTTTGTTTGTTTTATTAGTTATTAAATTGATTTTATATAGAACTGCCAATGTGTAATCGTCATTCCACACTCGCATTACTCTATCAATGTTGTTTTATCTCGATTTGTTTTATTCGTTTTAGTTTTAAGCAGACTAATAAATTGTTTCCTCTCGGATTTAGTTTTTAGATTGCTCGGTAGATGTTTCATTTCATGGCATCATTCTGTTTTCACAGAGAAGCATAAGGAATAAGCAACATCATCGATGTCCTCACTGCTGCTACATTATTCCTTATGCTGATTCATTCGGGGGACTGCTCCCCTATCGTCTATTGCTTTCGCAATTCTTTCTTACTTGTTGATGAACTTCTTACCGTTCTGGATGCAAACACCCTTGAAGTCCTTAGATACCTGCTGACCTGCGAGGTTGTAGATAGGAGCGTTGGCGTTAGCCTTATCTGCGGTGATATTGCTGATACCTGTTTGAGTCAGAGTCCACTTCAAGTCATAAAGGTTTATACCACTATTTTTACTATATACGAAAACAGTTGTTGCTGCGCCTGTATATTTTATAGTAGTAGAAGTAATCTGACCTGCTGACACAGTAGCCGTACCAATCTCTGTTCCGTCTGATTTTGCTATCATCAAAGTACGGTCATCACCACTTGAACTTGCATGAGCAAATGCAACATATATGTCGCAGTCTCCTGTTACATCAAAAGCCAACACTCTATATTTTGGTTTATCCCAATATGTAACAACAGGATCTTGAGATTCATCCTTTTCAAAACCGCCAGAACCACCTAACTTGATACGTTGAGTATATTTAACCTCATCAATTGTCTTCTTACTGGCGTCAACCACAACATTGTATGGTTTAGAAGCGTCGTTCGGATTTTCTGCGGCATAAACAGTCAAACCGTCTATTGTTGTAGTTGCAGTATATCCCGCAGCAGTCCAATTAGAGAAGTTCCATTCCTTTTGTG
The DNA here is from genome assembly GCA_900547005.1 of uncultured Prevotella sp. Lineage (GTDB taxonomy): Bacteria > Bacteroidota > Bacteroidia > Bacteroidales > Bacteroidaceae > Prevotella. The sequence goes on along the minus strand of URER01000031.1, from coordinate 2,115 downwards.
CATTAACACCAACTGCCATCATAGCGGCAGCTACGAGAGTAAAAATTTTCTTCATAACTTGTTTGTTTTAATTAGATATGTTTGTTTTTTATTAGTTTGTGCTGCAAAATTAACAAAATAGGAGAATTAGGGACAATATTCCGTGTTAAAAAAAGTAAACTTACATCATTTTCAGCCCCCCTGCCCCCCGGTGGGGGGATTTGGGTTCGGAAGCGGAAGGCTAAAACTCAATGGGTTTTCGGGGTTCGGGCGTGATTTTCAATCCGCCCGATTGGAGTATAAGCATTTGCAATGCGAAAAAAATAATATTATAATGTATTATTAAGCGCATTATAAATGCTTATACTCTCAGGAAGCGGATTTTCGCTTCGCTCAACAATACGTGCAAATCACGCTTCAACAGCCTTTCGGGTTGCCAATAAACTCATGTCATGACAATAACATCAATCAACCCCTTATTACCGGCATAATCAATAGCCGAACTATATAAGTAATCTTCTTGCCGTATAACAAACTCCTGCCGTACAGGGTTGTTATGTATATAATCTAACTTCTGATGATAGAAATCAAGTGAGTATATAAGTTCAGGATAGTAACCATCTTGCCAAATACGAAAGTTCTTGATTTTATTATCGTTTTTGCCGACAAATCGAAAACGGTCAAGCATCCATTCCCTGCGACTTTCCTTCTCGTCATCCTTTAGTATTTCTATAATCTTCTTGCTCGTGAATTTCTTAAAATCACGCATTATATCCGCAACCGTTGTTTCATCTTTTGCACTAACTATCGCGTGCAGATGATTCGGCATCAGTACCCAGGCATAAACTTCCAAGCCTCTATGTTTTTGGCAATACTCAAGGGATTCTAAAACTATATGTTTGTATTGAGGTCGTGTAAATATATCTATCCAATCTATCACCGTTGTGGTGATAAAATACATTTCCTTTATAATATCTATCGTGTTCTTCATCTATTGATATTTATTTTACAAAATACGAATGGGCACAAAGATACATACAATCCTTTATACGACAAAATATAAAATAAAAAACTTGTTATGGAATTAGATATTCAGGCGGATTTGCGGTTCAGTCGGTTCTGGCATAATTGGGTTCACTCAGGACTTAAAGGGTTTTCGGGGTTCGGGCGTGATTTTCAATCCGCCCGATTGGAGTATGAGGATTTTCAATCCGCTCGGATATATTAATTTGGTATTGCGCATTATAAATGCTTATACTCCCGGGAAGCGGATTGCAAATCACGCTTCAACAGCCTTGCAAGCTGTAAAGCATTCGAACGAGTTTTGAGTTAGAAGTTACCAACAAAGCATTTCTCAATCCTCAATCCACCATCCTCAATCCTCAAGAAAAGCATTTCTCTCTCCCCTCTCCTGTCTCCTTTCTCAATTTTATCACCCTCAAAACTCGCGAATTTACAAACGAAACTTTCCTCGTGCTCAAAAACGCGAAAATACGGCTTTTTGCCCATTTTAGAGGAAAATCTCTGGCAATCAGAGGTTTACCTCTTTTTTATGCGTTTTTACCCGTTTTGGAAGCCGTTGTTACCCCCATTATTTTCTAACGGAGGCACTTTTAGACTCTAACGGAGGCACTTTTAGGCTCTAACGGAGCCTCCGTTGCACTCCAAAAGTGCCACAAACGGACTCTAAAAGTGCCACTTTTGAACGTAAACGAACGTTAAATTGCCCGATTTTGCCATTTTTGCGTGTTTTTCCGGACGTCAATTTTCGACAAAAATCGACTCATTTTTTCTCTAACGGAGGCTCCGTTGCAATTTTGAATTACGAATTTTGAGTTTTGAATTGGATTTTTTGGTGGCGAAAAACGCCCGAAAATTGTAACGGAGCCTATATTTAACAAAAGTTGACACGATTTCAATTGTAAAAGGAATTTACTATTTTAGAGGTAAGAGGTGGGAGGTAAGAGGTAAGAGAAATGTGTCATAAAGATGGCTCACTCCTTACCTCTTACCTCTAAATTCCCCCGCCGGGGGCTAAGGGGGCCAAAAAAAAGACGAGCCAAGATTGCTCTTGACTCGTCTTGCGGTGCGTACGGGACTCGAACCCGTGACCCCATGCGTGACAGGCATGTATTC
>URER01000030.1 GCA_900547005.1 uncultured Prevotella sp. | reverse complement strand
GAACTTTGACCATGCTCTTGTGCTGAGAGAGGATGACCCGCTGCTGCCTGCTGTGCTGGAAGTCTATGAGAAGCAGGGGATTAGGCAGGGACATCCGCAGAATAAGATGAAAGGGGAGGCATTTTGTACGGAATTGGCAAAGGCTTACCCTGATTGCCGGCTGGTGGTGACGAAAGAAACAATGACTGTCGAGGGGATGATAAAGATTGTATATGACCTGCTGAAGAATCAACTGAATATTGTGAAGATAACCTTTACCAGTGGTGTAAATATGGCATCTGCAGAGTTTGATTGCCATAAAGATATTGACAGGTGTCCGTGGTGTGGAATCTCTCTTAATGAAAAGGGAATCTGTCCGAAATGCGGATATAAGAAATAAGTGTTCTGCCCATGTGTGCAAGATGCGGAGCACAAGAGGCAAGGCCCTGGAAGGAAACTTTCAGGGCTTCCTTTTTTTCTATCATTGTTGTTGTGGCGGTGCTGCATCTTTGATGCTCTCAAGAGTGGGCGGAGAAACGGCAATATGCTCTTTGAAATGGCTTTGCGGTATGGAGTGATTGAAGAAAAAATGAAAAAAGCTTATAGATGTTCTTTTTTGTATATTTGCCTCATTAAAATGATTCGAAAGGTATTTAGGATCAAAATAGGTATGTTTTCAATAATTTAACGTGAGTTCGATGAATATACTTTAGAATAAAGTAAGCTGTCTGTCATTTGAACTGTCCACAAAGCTGATACCTGTACACTTGCCAAGTAGAACCTTCTTGATGAACAGTATCAATGGGATGGCAATCTCACGTTCCAGTTCAACGAAACGGTTATATGATACCATCTCAGGAAATAGATGGCGCATGTGCTTACATACCTTTTCGAGATAGAAATGCTTCAAGTAGCGATATCCTGATGAATGAAAGAGAATCATTATCACCATGATTTCCGTCTTTTAGATACGGCTTTCACGGTGGTATTTGCGCTTTCTTTCTGCCTTAAACGAATATTTTGCCATCTGTGCATCAAAAAATTTGCAAAAATCATCTGCAATACAAAAAAATTCAATAACTTTGTCTTCGGTAATCATAGCGATTATTGTTTTGTATTCCTTTGTAATTGAACACTATAAAGATACAATAATTTTCGCTAATCACCAAATTTACAGGCACTTATAATTCGTCGAACTCACGTTAAATAATGAAAAATCGATTGGTACTTTTGTTCACAGCAGTATTATGCTGGCAGAACATTTTGGCACAAGAATACGTTGAGTATCAAGGAACAAGGTATCCTACACATAGTTCCTTATCTGAAGATAATCCAACCGTAAAAATACGTCCTTTCAACCAGCAAAAATTTGATGCTACAAAAGGAATAGTTGGGATAGAAGTCAATGGAAAACTGATAAAATACGATTGCCACAAAATATACGAAGAAGATTTAACAAATGAATATCTAGAGATTCCATATGAAGTGAATGATACATCATCATATGGTGACGTTCTCGTAAAGCGAGTTCAATATATTGAAGAAGAGATTACATTACTCAATGAGATTAAAGAACTTATAGCAAATTACAAATCCCTTCATGGGAGAGAACCTCTTGGTAATACACAAAAGATATTCTTGCAGACTTTGATTGATAATAGAAAAGGTATCAACATAAAAGTCTTAGAAGCTGCTCAGAAAGCTGCTCAAAAGAATAGGTTTGATAAAAAAATGGAACCAATTAATGAGGTGTTATTGCCAAAAATAGATTCTGAGTTATCGTATCTTAATAGTCTTATTTCTGATAAGGACAATTGGGAAAAGATATTACAAGCCAATTTGACTGGTTCATGTATTTCAAGACTTGATAATTATCCAAAGGCAGAAGTATGGGCAAAGTCAATTCTTGAAATAAATAAAGCAACTGTTTTTGTAAAAGTCCCAAATCCATTTCTTTTGAACGAAATTGAAGTGCCTAATCCGAATTTTAAAGATCATAATTCAGTTGAAAAAATAGAAGAAGGATATTTGACATATAGCAATAATGAATATAATTATAGTATGAAGATACCTTCATGCTTTAAGGAGGAATTTGAAATCTTCTGTAGAGATGGAGGTAGTAACTACGATTTTCTTTATGGACACGGACAATACGAAGGAGTACTACTAAATATTGCCACTCAAAAGCACTCAGGTTATATGTACTTGGACGGACAAGGTATATATGATAATGATATGAGTGGTGGAGTTTATCAATATTTAAGCAAACAAAATGGTGAAAGTAATAAAAAAATAATAAGTAAGGACGTATTTGATTATGGTTATCTTATAATCTGTAATTTGACCTATTTGGGTAAACCATTTACAGGTAAATTTTATGCTTTCAATCTTAGAAATAATGTTCAATTACGATTTTACATCAGATACCCTCAAAATATGAATAATAAGTTTGAGGAATATATTCAAAACATGATAGACAGCATAGAAGCTTTTTAAGGATTGATATTTTTATTCATCCCCATAAGAGCATTGTGTCATCAATGTAGAAGAAGAAGGTACAGAGGCAGCAGCTTTGACTATGGCAGAACTTGACCTGGGTTGTCCTCCCCCCGACGAATTTCCTGAGCCAGTGACCATGAAGCTTGACAGACCTTTTGGCTTTGCCATTGAGGGAGAATACGATCAACTTCTTTTCATGGGCATTTTGAAGCAAATGTGATGAAAGACAATCAGCCGCAAGACATGACATCCTGCGGCTGATTGTATTATCAGGCTGATGAGTTCCATTACCTATGAAATGCAGACTTCGCTACATGTTCTTCTTTCTGGTACTCTTCCATCTCATGCAACTGTTCATAGACTCCTTGGATATTCATGTCCATGGAATGGTCATGGTCATAAGGGAAGGAGTGTTTCACGCTTAGCCCTGCATTCGTAACAGTGCCAACGTCGAAATTGTCTTCTTGCTTATTATACTACCTCAGTTCGGGATAAGAGATAGTCAACAAAAAAGTTGGTAGTCTCACAAATATTTTGTACATTTACAGGTGAATTTCAAACAGTTACAAAAACATTTGATATGACTACCGATTACAAAGTTACAGAATTATTTTGTATAATAGACGAGTTTTGCAAACATTTTAATGCAGAAAATGCGGGAAATAAATCTCCGTGTACTCCGTGCCTCTGTGGTGAACGTAATCCCCAGGATTTATCGGGTGAGCCACAATTGGCTATATAAAACGTATTTAGTGTTAAAAAATAACACGGAATTTGTTTTGATAGGGGTAAAGGTCTATCTTTGTAGAAGATAAGCTGCATTCGGCAAATTACACAGAACGAAATCGACCGCGACGTTATCTTCCACGGTATCGACCAGTCGTATTATTACGAGGGTTACGAGCCGGAGTAGTATGCTGCGACACATAGTGCTGACTTTTTGGCACAAAGGAAAAACGGCACGGGATTTGTATTATACAGAATACATTATTTATATAGAAATAAAACAAAAGAAAAGGGAAAAGATTATGAGACAAGAAGATTTGTACAGAATGATAGACGAGAAGGAAAGAGGACTGGATATGTCGGTGGCTTTCCCCGCGCTGATGCGTAAAGTGTACACTTGGATGACGCTGGCGCTCGTCATTACGGGCGTTACGGCTTACGGGGTGGCTAACTCGCCGGGACTGTTGCAGGCTATTTATAGCAGTAAACTGACGTTCTTCGGTCTGATTGCGGCCGAGCTGGGTATCGTAATCTACACTTCGGCACGCATACATAAGCTGGCTCTGTCTACGGCTACGCTGCTGTTCGCCCTGTTCTCGGTAATCAACGGAGCGACACTTGCGTCGGTATTCATCGTGTATTCGCAGGCGGCCATCACAAAGACGTTCCTCGTTACGGCCGGAACGTTTGCTACGATGGCGTTCATCGGAAGCACCACGAAGCGCGACCTCACTAAGATGGGCGGCATACTGATGATGGCTCTTATCGGACTTATCATCGCGGGAATCGCCAATATGTTCATTAAGAGCAGCGGATTCGACCTCATCGTGAGTGGACTTGGCGTACTGATATTCGTCGGACTGACTGCTTGGGACGCTCAGAACATAAAGCGTCAGCTTGCCATGTCGCCAGATACAGGCGAGAGCGCACAGAAGATTGCGCTGTTGGGATCGCTCAGTCTCTACCTCGACTTCATCAATATGTTCCTCTATCTGCTCCGCTTCCTCGGAAACAGAGACTAAGATTACAGGGGCGTCTGAGCTTAAATATCTGATAATAAGGCATAAAAAGGACTGCTTTATGGTTAAAAATCCATAAACGAATAAAACTTTTAGCCCTTTTATACGTCTTAATAAGAAAAGGAGCTGTGGCTCTCGAGGGTGGAGGAATGGAAGTCTCAATCCTCAAAACATAAAATGACAATAATATAAATAAGGAGAAAATAAAATGAAGAAACAAGTTTTTGTATTCGCGCTTGCAGCCGGATGCTTGTTGATGACAGGTTGCGCAAGCAAGAAGGAACTGGTGAACTGCCAGAATGAGAACAAGGAACTGACAAACAATTATCAGTCGACAAAGGAGCAACTCGCCGCTTCACAGACCCGCGTGGCAAGCCTTGAGGAGCAGCTCACACAGTCGAAGCACGCTTATGCAGCATTGCAGAAGTCGCTTGACAAGAGTTTGACAAACGCCAATCAGAACAATGTGAGCATCGAAAAGCTCGTTGACCAGATTAACGAGTCAAACCAGTACATCCGCCATTTGGTTGATGTGAAGACCAAGAGTGATTCGCTGAACCTCGTGCTTACGAACAATCTGACTCGCTCGCTGAGCAAGGAGGAACTGAAGGAGGTTGACGTTCAGGTTTTGAAGGGTGTCGTTTATATCTCGCTTGCCGACAATATGCTCTACAAGAGCGGTTCATACGAGATTAATGACCGCGCAGAGGAGACTCTGAGCAAGATTGCGAAGATCATCATGGACTATAAGGACTATGACGTTCTGATTGAGGGTAACACCGACAACGTGCCTATCTCTCGCGAGAATATCCGCAACAACTGGGATCTTTCTTGTCTGCGCGCGTCTTCTGTCGTACAGTATTTGCAGACTAAGTATGGTGTAGATCCGAAGCGTCTGACTGCCGGTGGCCGTGGCGAATACAACCCGATAGCTACCAACAGCACCGAGGTGGGCAAGCAGCGCAACCGCCGCACTCAGATTATCATCACTCCGAAGCTCGACCAGTTCATGGATCTTATCGAGCAGGCACCGGAGGAGTAAAAGCCCCCTCCAACTCCCCCAAAAGCCCCCTCCAAATCCCCCAAGGGGGAGAGACCTAACGGGATGAGGCCTTTCTGATACCGTTGGTTTATAATCGGAGGCTCTAAACAGAGAAGAATTATAAGATATAGATATAAAAAATAGCCTGACGCAATATTCACGTCAGGCTATTTTTTTGTTCTTTTTATAAAGGGTTCTGTTTTAAGAACCATCAATCGTCAATTCACATCATTATTACTTTTCCCTCATCAGTTGGTCCTCTCCCCCTTGGGGGAGTTGGAGGGGGCTTTTTGGGGAGCCGGAGAGGGCTAAGTAATCATAATGCACAAGCGGCTTTATGTCGTGCTGTCCGATGTTGGAACGGGCGTCGTCTGACGAGTAAGAACTGCGTCCTATGGCGATTCGGTTGCCCTTGTTGTCGATGATGTTCACGATGTCCCCCTCCTCGAAATTGCCCTCGATGGCCGTTACACCCACAAGGAGCAGACTCTTGGCTGCATTGCTTTGGAGCACTTCGGCAGCCTTCTCGTTGACGCGGACAATACCTTTGGCGAAACTCTCACTATGCGCAATCCATTTCTTCACGTTCGATGTAGGTGTCGGATTGGGCAGGAATTCAGTGTGAAGGGTCTTCTCCGGCTGCTTGGCGAGGCTTATCAGAATGTCGTTGGTCTTACCGTTTGCGATGATAACCCTTATCCCTTCATCCGCAACCTTGCGCGCTATGCCGTATTTCGTTATCATTCCGCCACGTCCGAAACCGCTTTTCTCAGTCTGAATATACTCGCTTATGTCCTTGTCCGGCTCCACCTGCTCAATCACTTTAGCCCCCGGCGTACTCGGAGAGCCGTTGTATATGCCGTCGATATTGCTGAGGATGACAAGCGTTGAGGCATCCATCATCGAGGCGATGAGGCCCGACAGCTCGTCGTTATCGGTGAACATAAGTTCCGTAACGCTCACGGTGTCGTTCTCGTTGACTATCGGCAGTATTCCGTTTTCGAGCATCACAGACATACACGCACGCTGGTTCAGGTACTCGTGGCGAGTGGCGAAGCTCTCCTTCATGGTGAGAATCTGCCCCACGTGTATGCCGTATTCGCGGAAAAGGTCATAATACAGGTTTATCAACTTCACCTGTCCGACGGCCGAGAACAACTGTCTCTGCTCCACGGAGTCTAACTTCTTCACCGCGTTTACTTCACTTCTGCCGCACGCCATAGCTCCCGACGATACGAGAATCACCTCGTATGAGTTCCTGCGCAGCCATGCAATCTGATCCACAAGTGCCGACATACGTGTTACATCGAGCGTGCCGTCGTTGCGAGTCAGCACGTTGCTGCCCACCTTTATAACTATTCTCATATTAATGAAGCCTCACCCCCGCCCCCTCCCCAAAAGGGAGGGGAGTGATATGCTTTGAAGGCTTAGCACTTATTTATATTAATATTATCAACCTTCCCCTTTAATAATAACTACTATCAAGAGTAATCACTCCCCTCCCTTTTGGGGAGGGGGCCGGGGGTGAGGCCGTTTTTTTATTTATTGTCTTTCTCTCTTATTTCCACACGGCGTATCTTTCCGCTTATCGTCTTCGGCAGTTCGTCGACAAACTCGATGATGCGCGGGTACTTATACGGCGCTGTCTCGCGCTTCACGTGGTTCTGGAGTTCCTTTATCAGAGCATCGCCCGCCTTGTCTTTCCATTCCTTTCCGAGCACGATAGTAGCCTTCACGACCATTCCGCGGATGTCGTCGGGCACGCCGGTGATGGCACATTCCACTACGGCCGGGTGCGTCATAAGAGCACTCTCCACCTCGAACGGGCCGATGCGGTAGCCACTACTCTTTATCACATCATCTATACGGCCCTCGAACCAATAGTATCCGTCCTCGTCACGCCATGCCACATCGCCCGTATGGTAGTATCCGTCGTGCCACGCTTTAGCCGTAAGTTCCTCGTCGCGGTAGTAGTATTTGAACAAGCCGATAGGCTTTTCGCTGCTCGAAGTACCCTTTACGCGAACCACAATCTCGCCCTTTTCGCCATCCTCACACGGTGTTCCGTCCGGCTTCAAGATATCGATGTCATACTGAGCGTTAGGCATTCCCATCGAACCCGGCTTAGGTTTCATCCACGGCATGGTGCCAAGTGTCATGGTGGTCTCGGTCTGTCCGAAGCCCTCCATAAGCATTATGCCCGTCGCTTCGTGGAATTTGTCGAAGACGGCAGGGTTCAGAGCCTCGCCCGCCGTGCAGCAATAGCGCAGCGACGAGAGGTCGTACTGTGACAAATCCTCGCGTATCATGAACCTGTAAATGGTAGGAGGAGCGCAGAACGAGGTTATTCTGTACTTCTCAATCTGGCGCAACAGCTTGTCGGCGGCGAACTTCTCGTGGTCGTAGACGAACACCACCGCGCCCGCAAACCACTGTCCGTAGAACTTGCCCCACACGGCCTTGCCCCATCCCGTGTCTGCAACGGTCAGATGGATGCTGTCTTCCGCGAGGTTATGCCAGAACACTCCCGTCGTGAGATGGCCCAAAGCGTAGAGATAATCGTGCGCCACCATCTTCGGCGAGCCGCTTGTTCCGCTCGTAAAATATATCAGCATCGTGTCGTCATTGGTGTTGACGTGCTCCGGACGTACGAACTCCGGCGCGTCTTTCCACTCCTTGTCCCATGAATGGAAACCCTCCGGTGCCTCGCCGCCGACAGTCACCAATGCCTTCACCGTAGGACTCTCGGGCATCGCCGCCTTTATCTGCGACACGATATACTCATCGTTTGCGCATACGATAGCCTTCACTCCGGCGCGCTGATTGCGGTATTCGATGTCGTGCTTCGTAAGCATGTGCGTTGCCGGAATGGCTATCGCCCCCAGCTTGTGCAGTCCGAGCATGGCCAGCCACCACTGATAATGACGCTTCAGAATGAGCATCACGGGGTCTCCTTTGCCTATACCGAGACTTTGGAAATACGCCGCCGTGCGGTCGGTCTGCTCCTTGATGTCGCGGAAGGTGAAACGAATCTCGTCTCCGTTTTCGTGTGTCCAGAGCATGGCGAGCTTCTCGGGCTGTTCCTTAGCCCACTCGTCCATCACGTCATACGCAAAGTTAAAGTTCTCCGGAACGATAAATTCCAAGTTCTTATTGTAGTCTTCGACCGACGTAAATGTCGTCTTTTTAAGAAATCTTTCTATCATTTTTTTAGTTGGCAAGTTTTAAGTTAGCGAGTTGACAAGTTAACAAGTCGCTACTGTTTTCGCTAATGGATTCTTCACTCTTCGTTCTTCATCCTTCACTTTTAGAATATAATGGCAAGGAACTTCACAGTCTCGTTGTTCAGGGCACGCATACCGTGCGGCTGTGTCGAGTCGAAGTAGATGCTGTCGCCCTCATTCAGCGTGAGAACCTTCTTTCCGATAGTCAGTTCCATACTGCCTTCAAGCACCATGTTGAACTCTTGACCCGGATGTGTGTTCGTCTCATGCGGCGTTCCTTCCGGTTTTGGCTCCACGGTGACGATGAACGGGTCGGCTTTGCGGCCCCTGAAACCGCTTGCCAGACTCAGATACTTGTATGCCTTGCGGCGTTCCACGCTCATACCCTGTCCGCGACGCGTCAGGAAGTACGCGCTCATGTGCGGCTCCTCGCCAAACATCAGCACGTCGAGAGGCACCTCATACTTCTTCGCAATCTTCTGAAGGTTGCTCACCGACACCTCGCCTTCGCCGTTTTCCATCTGCTCATACTGGTCTTCCGTTATGCCACAGAGTTCTGCCATATCTTTGACAGACACCTCCATGATGTCGCGCAAGCCCTTAAGACGTTCTCCGATTTGCTTTATTGCTTCTTCCATATTACTTACTCCTTTATTCTTACTCCTTTATTCTTACTCCTTATACTACATACTACTTTACCCCTGCTTTCAGTCCACGTATAACCGCACTCGTGAATCCCGCGTGTTCCATCTCGTTAAGTCCTTTGATGGTAACGCCGCCCGGAGTCGTTACCAGGTCGATGGCCGCCTCGGGATGCTGGCCGGTAGCCTGAAGCAGCTCCACAGCCCCCTTCACGGTCTGAAGCACGATTTTCTCAGCGTCCTTAGCCTTGAAACCAAGCTCCACGCCGCCCTCTACCGATGCGCGTATATATCTCATGGCGTAGGCGATACCGCACGAAGCCAATGTGGTACCGGCTGCGAGCAGACGCTCTTCTACTATCAGCGCGCCGCCAAGTTCCTCAAAAAGAGCCTTTATAGTGTTCGTATCGCTCTCAGAAGCATCCGTGGGCACGATGAAAGTCATCGACGCTTTCTGTGCGATGGCGATGTTCGGGATTACGAGAAACAACGTCAGCGTTTGGCCGTCTCCCTTGTCCATCCAAGCTTTTATCTGTTCCGACGACACTCCCGCAGCCACCACCACGAGTTTCTGGCGCTTATAGTCCATCGCATCCTTAATGCCTTTGAGCACCGATTCCACCAGCCACGGCTTTACGAATACCATAATCGTGTCGGCATCCATAGCTGCCGCGCTGTTGTCTGTAGTCACGCTCACCCCCTGGACGGCGAACTTATCCAATACTTCCGCGCAAGGATCAGCGACTGTAATGTCTCCTGCCGTGATAGCGTCGCACTTCAGCAGTCCCTCAACGGTAGACCCGCCCATCGCTCCTGCGCCTATAACTGAGATTTTCATTTTATTGTTATTTTTCCTGTTTGTGTATCTTCTTATCTGTCTAATACCCCACAAAGGTAGATATTTGTCTTGAAAATGCAAAACAATACGGCAAAAAGTTGCTTGCTAAAACTGTTGGTCCACGACGGGTTTATGCTCTTCGTGCCGGAAAGACCATGCAGGAATGCAAAGAATATAAATCCATTTGCTGCCTATGTGTAAACGAATCGGCATCGTCGATAAAACAATGTTTTTATGATATAGCCATGCTTGTTATGTCGCCGGTAAGTTAAAAAAAGAAAAAAGCATATATATAATAATGTATATGCGGTTTTTTTGTTCTAATTTTGTTGCCCAAAATAGAAATAGATTGTTGATATGCAAGAGAACTTAGTTATCGTAGAGAGTCCTGCAAAGGCAAAGACGATTGAGAAATTCCTCGGTAAAGACTATAAAGTACTGTCGAGCTACGGTCATATACGCGACCTTAAGAAAAAGGAAATAAGCATAGACTTAGATACATTAGTGCCCGATTATGAGATTCCGGAAGACAAGAAACGACTCGTAAGCGAACTGCGTAAGAGCGCGAAGGCCGCCAAGAAGGTGTGGTTGGCTTCCGATGAGGACCGCGAGGGAGAAGCCATATCGTGGCACCTTTGCGAAGTTCTGGGACTGGATGAGAAGAATACTAACCGTATCGTGTTCCATGAGATTACCGAACCGGCCATAAAGAAAGCTATAGAGAATCCTCGGCATATCGACATGAACCTTGTAAACGCGCAGCAGGCTCGCCGCGTGCTCGACCGTCTTGTGGGCTTCAAGCTCTCGCCGGTGCTCTGGCGCAAGGTGAAGCCGTCGCTCTCGGCAGGTCGCGTGCAGAGCGTGGCAGTGCGTCTTATCGTTGAACGCGAGCGCGAGATACAGGAGTTCAAGAGCGAACCGTATTACAGGGTGAACGCAGTGTTTGCGTTGCAGGGTGAAGATGACGAGAAGATGGAGGTGAAAGCCGAACTGTCTACCCGTTTCAAGACCCACGATGAGGCTCTCGCATTCCTTGAGGAGTGCAAGAACGCACGCTTTGAGGTGTCGTCGGTGACTAAGAAACCGCTGAAGCGCACGCCTGCTCCGCCTTTCACAACGTCTACGCTTCAACAGGAAGCTGCACGCAAACTCGGCTTCACGGTGAGCCAGACGATGATGGTGGCGCAGCGGCTTTACGAAAGCGGACGCATCACGTATATGCGTACCGACAGCGTGAACCTGTCGTCGCTCTGCATCAACGCCTGCAAGGCCGAGATAATGAAGGCCTACGGCGAGGAATACAGCAAGGTGCGCCAGTATCACACGAAGTCGAAAGGTGCTCAAGAGGCTCACGAGGCCATCCGCCCGACATACATGAGCGACACTCATATCGAGGGCACGGCGCAGGAACGCCGCCTGTATGACCTGATTTGGAAGCGCACGGCAGCCTCACAAATGGCGGATGCACAGATAGAAAAGACAACGGTAACGATTTCAATCCTTTCTCCACTCTCCTCTAAAGACCATGCCTTTATAGCTACTGGCGAGGTGATAAAGTTCGACGGATTCCTGAAAGTATATCGTGAGTCGACTGATGAGGACAACGGACAGGACGAGACGGCAGGCAACCTGCTGCCCACGATGAACGAGGGCGACGAGCTGATGAGTCTCGCCATAGTGTCTACTGAGCGTTTCTCGCAAGGTCCGTCAAGATATACCGAGGCTTCGCTTGTGCATAAGCTCGAAGAGCTGGGTATCGGCCGCCCGTCTACATACGCCCCGACAATCACCACGATACAGCAGCGCGAGTATGTGCTGAAGGGTGAGAGGAAAGGTGAAGAGCGCACATACGCCGTTGATTCGCTGAAGGGCGGGAAACTGACCCACACGGATAAGAAAGAACTCGTGGGTGCCGACAAGGGCAAGCTCATTCCTACCGACATAGGAATAGTGGTGAACGACTTCCTGATGGATAACTTCAGCGAGGTCATGGACTATAATTTCACGGCCAACGTGGAGCGCGAATTTGATAAGATAGCCGAAGGAAACGCTGAGTGGACAAAGGAGATGAAGCACTTCTACAAAGGCTTTGAGCCGGAGGTGGAGAAGGTCCTGAACGCCCGTTCGGAGCATAAGGCCGGCGAACGCCAGCTCGGTCAGGAGCCGGGAACGGGCAAGCCGGTGTCGGTGAAGATAGGCCGCTTCGGTCCGGTGGTGCAGATTGGCACGGCCAACGACAAAGAAAAACCGCGCTTCGCACAGATTCCGTCGGACAAGAGCATGGAGTCCATTACCCTTGAGGAGGCTATGGAGCTGTTCAAGCTGCCACGCACAATAGGCACCTACGAAGGCGAGCCGGTGGTGATAGGCTCAGGCCGCTTCGGTCCATACGTGCAGCATAAAAAGAAATACGTGTCGCTGCCAAAGGGCGAAGACCCGATAAAGACCACTCTGGAGACCGCCATCGGCCTGATTGAGGAGAAACGCAAGCAGGAACAGCAACGTCACATAAAGACATTCGGGGAAGATGCGAAGCTGGAAGTGATGAACGGACGTTACGGCCCTTACATCGCATACGACGGAAAGAACTACCGTATGCCGAAAGCGATGCACGAACGTGCAGCCGAACTGACCTACGAGGAGTGTATGGCACTGGTAAACGCACCGAAGAAAAAGTAAAAGCCGATGCGCAGAATTATCCTGATAGGCTATATGGGAGCCGGAAAGACCACCATCGGCAAGGCTCTTGCTGCGGAAACCGGGCTTCCTTTCTACGACCTCGACTGGTATATTGAGAGCCGGATGCACAAAACCGTGAAGCAGATCTTCGACGAACGCGGCGAGGAGGGATTCCGGACGATAGAGCGGAATATGCTGCACGAGGTGGCGGAGTTCGAGAATGTGATTCTGAGTTGCGGCGGAGGCACGCCTTGTTTCTTCGATAACATGGACTATATGAACAGGCAAGGCGAGACCATCTATCTGAAAGCGTCGCCCGAAGTGCTTCATGAGCATCTCAAGATGGGCAAGACGGTGCGCCCGCTGCTGCTCAACAAGACTCCCGGACAGGTGCGCGAGTTCATCAAGGAACAGCTCCTCGTGCGCGAACAATATTATAATCGCGCGAAGAAAACGTTCGACGTGAGCCTTATCGACAACCATGCGAGAATACGGGAGGCGATAGAACGGCTGAGAGAATTAATCGATTTATAATATAACAACCAATAAACGGCGTGATGGAAATGGCTCAAACGCGCTTTCTCCATCACCAAAAAACAATGAGTTCCGAGTGCTGCTGATGGCTGAGAGAACTCCAATCAATCCACTATAAGACTCAGAGAAATGAAAAAATGGACTATTGAAGATTCAAAGGAACTCTACAACATTAACGGTTGGGGAACATCCTACTTCGGCATTAACGACAAAGGCGACGTGTATGTAACGCCATGCAAGGACAACACGGAGATTGATTTGCGCGACGTGATGGATGAACTCGCGCTGCGTGATGTTACTCCGCCGGTACTGTTGCGCTTTCCCGACATCCTCGACAATCGTATCGAGAAGACTGCAAGCTGCTTTATGAAAGCCTCGGAAGAATATGATTACAAGGCCGAGAACTTCATAATATATCCTATTAAGGTAAACCAGATGCAGCCGGTGGTGGAGGAAATCATCTCGCACGGACGCAAATTCAACCTCGGACTGGAAGCCGGCTCGAAACCGGAACTGCACGCCGTGATTGCCGTCCAGTGCCAAAGCGACTCCCTAATCATCTGCAACGGCTACAAAGACCAAAGCTATATTGAACTGGCACTGCTCGCCCACAAGATGGGTAAGCGCATCTTTATCGTGATAGAGAAGTTGAACGAGCTGGAGATTATCGCTAAGGCGGCCAAGAAGCTCAATGTGAAGCCGAACCTCGGCATAAGAATCAAGTTGGCATCAAGCGGTTCCGGTAAATGGGAAGAAAGCGGCGGCGACGCGTCGAAGTTCGGTCTTACAAGCTCAGAGTTGCTCGAAGCATTGAAACTTCTTGACGAAAAAGGCCTGCACGACTGTCTACGACTGATTCATTTCCATATCGGTAGTCAGATAACGAAGATACGCCGCATCCAGACGGCATTGCGCGAGGCGGCTCAGTTCTATATAAACCTGCACAAGATGGGCTACAACGTGGACTTCGTCGACTGTGGAGGAGGTCTCGGAGTGGACTATGACGGCACGCGAAGCTCTAACAGCGAAAGTTCCGTGAACTACTCGTTGCAGGAATATGTGAACGACTGTATCTACACATTCGTCGATGCTTCAAACAAGAACGGCATCGCCCATCCGAACTTGATAACGGAGAGCGGACGCTCACTCACGGCCCATCACTCGGTATTAGTAATCGATGTGCTTGAAACTGCGTCGTTGCCTGAGATGCCGGAGGAGTTCGAAGCAAAGGAAACCGACCATCAGTTGGTGAAAGACCTATATGATATATGGGACAATCTGAACCCGCGCACGATGTTGGAAGACTGGCACGATGCGGAGCAGATACGCGAAGAGTCGCTCGAAATGTTCTCCCACGGGCTGGTAGACTTGAAGACGCGTGCCGAGATTGAGAGTATGTATTGGAGCGTTTGTCATGAGGTAAACCATCTGACAAAGTCGATGAAACACGTGCCGGAGGAACTGAAAGGTCTCGACAAACTCTTGGCCGACAAGTATTTCTGCAACTTCTCGCTCTTCCAGTCGCTCCCCGACAGTTGGGCCATCGACCAGTTGTTCCCCATCCTGCCCATCCAAAGGCTCGGTGAACGTCCCACACGTAACGCCACATTGCAGGACATTACCTGCGACTCCGACGGAAAGATTGCCAATTTCGTAACCTGCCGCCACCTGTCGCACGTGCTGCCGGTACACACTTTGAAGCGCAACGAGCCTTATTATCTCGGTGTTTTCCTCGTGGGAGCATACCAGGAGATACTCGGCGATATGCACAATCTCTTTGGAGACACCAACGCTGTGCACATATCCGTTAAGGACGGACATTATCATATAGACCAAATCTTCGATGGCGAGACCGTGGAGGAGGTTTTGGCCTATGTACAGTACAACCCCAAGAAGCTCGTCCGGCAGCTCGAAATATGGGTGACGAAGAGTGTGAAGCAGGGCAAAATATCCCTCGAAGAGGGCAAGGAGTTCCTCAACAACTACCGCTCGGGGCTTTATGGATATACTTATTTAGAATAAACGGCATGGAGAAACTGACAGTTGTAAAGGTTGGCGGAGCAGTAGTGGAGGATGAGGAACAACTCGCCCGACTGCTGAACGACTTCGCAGCGATAGAAGGTAACAAAGTATTGGTACACGGCGGAGGCCGTCGCGCCACAAAGGTAGCGGCATCACTTGGTATCGAAAGCAAGATGGTGAACGGACGGCGCATCACCGACCGCGATATGCTCGAGGTCGTAACAATGGTATATGGCGGACTGGTAAACAAGAATGTGGTGGCGCGTTTACAGGCAAACGGAGTCAATGCGCTTGGTCTTACGGGCGCCGACATGGATGTCTTGCGTAGCCGCAAGCGTCCGGTTAAGGACGGAATAGACTTTGGCTACGTTGGCGATGTGGAGCGTGCGGACGGCAAGGCTCTGCAGACGCTCATCAAGGCGGGTATCGTTCCGGTGATGGCTCCGCTCACTCACGATGGCCACGGCAACATACTGAACACCAATGCAGACACTATCGCCAGCGAAACAGCTAAGGCTCTCGCTCCATTCTACGATGTAACGCTCATCTACTGCTTCGAGAAGAAGGGCGTACTCGCCAATCCCGATGACGACGGCAGCGTCATTCCCGTAATCATCCCCGAAGATTTCGAGCGTTATAAAGCCGACGGCACCGTGGCAGGTGGTATGATTCCGAAGCTCGATAACGCCTTCGCTGCCATCAATGCAGGTGTCGGCCGCGTCATCATCACCCTCGCGTCAGCAATCGACGGCAAGCACGGCACGGTGATAAGTAAATAAGTAAAAAAATATTAATATATATAATGAGTGAGGAGTGGAACAACATTGTTGTTTTGCTCCTTCTTCATTAACTTACTTGCGTGTCGTTTGTCTGCCATAAGTTCTCCAAGACCATCCTCATAACAGGAAGCAAGCCGTTTGCGGGCATTCTGCGTCAAACGGTTCTGATGTTCTGCATTCAGATAATACTCTACAGCTTTCGTATAATCTTGCTTTACTCCACGTCCCTCATAGTATATATATCCGAGATAACATAATGCTGTAGGATAGCCGTCCATAGCTGATTTTCCATATAATTTCAGAGCTTTGTCAAAATCTTTGTTTGTCCCCTTGCCTGCTTCATACAAAGAAGCAAGATAGAAACACGCCGTAGCATCTGTCCTGCTTGCATTAGTCAATAGCTTCAGAGCTTTCTTCGGATTATTCTTTGCGTATGCATTGTTTGCGAGAATAACACCCTGCATCGTCTGTCCTTCTACTATGTTCTGTTTTGCCAGAGCCTTGAATATGTTGAAAGCCTCGTCAAAGTTTTTGTCTATGAGGTACGTTTTCATGCCTTTCATGTAAAGCATAAACAGGCTATTCCTGAAATTATCATCTTCCTCAAACATTTTCTTGAAAGTGCGTCGGTATCCTCCGTTGACAGCCTCACCATACCAATACAACGCTTCGTCATAATTACGGTTGACACCCGTACCATTCATACAACATTGCGCAAGGTTCCATTCTGCTGTGGTATTGCCCTGACCGGCAGCCAGACGATACCATTTCACAGCTTGATTGTCATCCTTTTTTACACCGTCACCTTTAGAATACAATACTCCCATTTCAAGTTGCGCCTGTGCCAGTCCTTTCTCCGCGGCTTTCAGTAGGTAAATCACGCCCTGCTGTTTGTCCTGCGCAATGTTATTACCATCAAGCAACAATTTACCATAGTAATATGTTGAAGATAAGTCTCCCTGTTCGGTTGCCGACTTAAATAAAGTGGCGGCTTCTTTCGCATTTTTCTCATTCATGAGAATGACACCTAACTCCCTTTGCGCATCCACGGAATTTTGCTTTGCCGCCTTGACAAAATATGTCTTTGCAGAATTTATATCCTTCTTTATGCCTGTTCCCTTTTGATAACATAAAGCAACGAATACGTTGTCGAAAACTCCTGCTTTGTCTTCAAGTTTTATCCTTTCCTCTATCAGTTTTTTATTCCCGTCTTTTACAGACCTTGCATATAGGCGCAACGCCGCCAACGAGTCTTTATCAACTCCGCGCCCGTATTGATAACACAACCCGAGGTTTCCTATGGCATACACATTCCCTTGATTAGCCGATTTGCGCCACCATTTTTCAGCTTCGGCATAGTCCTGTTTCACGTATCTGCCCTTATAATACCAGTCGCCGACCTCGTTCTGCGCTGTGGCATCTCCTTGTTTTGCCTGCATAATGATAGTCTTCAGGCTGTCTGTTTGTGCATATGACACCTGCATATTGAATAATACAAGTAGTATCAAAATTACACTGTTGCAAACATTATGTTTCAAAAGATAATTCATTTCTATAATTTTGTTGTCTGTAAACATCGTATGTATATTTTGTAATTTATTGTCAACTTACTTATAATAGCCCTATTAAATCTTACGCAAATGTCTTTATCAGAAAGAGAGGTGTTTAATAGTATCCCAATACCATTTGATTTCATTTTCGAAACAATTGATTTCAATAATTCCATTATAATCATATTCTGCGGCCGCCTTTACCCATCTTTGCCCTATTTCAGGATGGTTTTTCGTTTCAATCAGAGCAACACCATATACATAATCTGCTAATGGTACTTTTCCTTCAGAAGCCGCATCTTTAGATAGCTCCAACGCATGAGAATAATCCTTTTTGTCAAGAGCAATTTTTGAACGTATCGCATTAATAGTGTGAATGGATATCATTTCGTCTTTTTCCATAGCTAATTGCATCGCATCATTAAGCCATTCATTTGCTTTTGATGTTTTTCCCAACTTTAAATAACTGGCTGCTACTTGTGCCATAAAATAAGAGTTCTTTGGTATTCCATTTTTATAAGCCTTTGACACATGTTCGATAGTCCCTTGATAATCGCCAGTAAGGAAACACAAAGGATCAAAATTTAGCAAACAAATCACAGCTAATTCTTTGTCTTTACTACCTTCAGATAAATATTTATGTTGTGCCATCAGCAACCATGAAAATGCTTCTTTATAATTACCTTTGCCACTTCCATCATAATCGCCATCCGCATATAAATTTATAATAGGTCCGTATGCCCCAGAAATACCAGCCATGGCAGCCTTCTTCAAGTTTGGTAATGCTTCCGTGAACCTATCGTTATTATAATCTATCATTCCACGCTCAAATGCTTTTTTAGCAAAGACGTATTGAGAATTCTGTGATAATGACGGAATTGAAAAAACGGTGCACACTATTAATAATGTGGCTCTCATAATAATTTTGTTCATTGTTTTCATAATTGTTTCTTCTTTTTTGTAATACATTAGCGTCATTGATAAATAATACCCAAGTATTGTCTTAGGTTTTTCTTTGCATCAGCATTTCCTTTTTTAGCAGCCAGTCGCCACCAATGCTCGGCTTTGTCATTTTGTTTATGGTTATAATAATATGCCGCAACATTATTCTGAGCATCTGCACGTCCTTGGTTTGCCGCTTTCAAGAACCACTCAAACGCTTTATCGTTATCTTTTGGCAACCCTATAGAGCCGCGGGAATAGAAAAGCCCCAAATTGAACTGCGCCTGCGCATATCCTCCTTCCGCAGCTCTTTGCATCCAATACCTTGCTTCTTTATGGTTTATATCCACCCCTTGGCCATAAGTATACATATATCCTATCTGGCACTGGCTTCCCGCATCACCGGAAACAGCACTTTTCTTATACCATGAAAAAGCGTCAGAGTATTGTTTCAAAGACAAATACAATTCTCCCAACCTTACCATAGCCGTAATGTTACCGTTATCTACAGACTTGGAATACCACATTACAGCCAATTCCACATTTCCTTTCCCACGATATATGTCGCCTAATATACGCTGTGAAACAAGGTCTCCATTATCGGCAGCCTTCTCGTGCCATTTTATGGACAAAGATTCATCCTTCTCTATTTGGTCATAATAAAGTCCCAATCCACGGTATGCGCTTGCCATTTCCTTTTCCGCAGCCCTAAGATACCAATATTTAGAATCGGTATTGCCCTGTTCCAAAAACAAGGAACCAAGATTCAGCATCGCGGCCGGATTATCCTTTGCTGCCGCTTTCTTAAACCATGCGACAGCATTCTCTATATCATTATTTTGCTTATAGAACAGACCTAATGAATTCTGTGCAATGTCATCACCGGCAAGTGCTTTGTCAATAAGCTCTTGCGGCGCACGTTCTTGTCCTGCAAGACATAAAGGCACGGAACATATCATGATACATACAAGCAATATCCTCATCATATCAGTATAGCGGTTTGTCTTTAAACTCTTTGTATCTTATCGTATTATAATATTCTTGTATCTCATCCGCAAACACATCTATATCTGTAAATGGTATATATTTATATTGTGTCGCTTTATAAACCCTATTCTTTCCTGTAGAAGGATAGAAATCAAGTTTTATCTGTGAGCGTCCGACTACATATTGTGCCAAAGGGTCTCCATATTTAGCTGCATCCAAGCCCTCTACCATTGCGGAAGTATAGTCTTTCTCGTCCAATAGTATTTTAGCCAGTATTGCGGAGGCTGTATAATAATCGTCTTTATCCTCTTCATCCTTTTCCTTATCTTTTATTATTGTTGCCCAGTTCTTTGCATCCTCACGCTTTCCTTTCAGAAGATAACACACGGCTATAAGATTACCAACATATGCGGCAGGAGCACCATTATTGTACCCAAATAACAACAAGTCCAAACTTTCCGCTTTTTCTTTTTTACTATCCGCCATATAGAAATTCATTATTCCTAATGCATACGTAGATGTTCCGTCTTTCTTTGCCGCGCCTTTTGTTGCCCATTGCGATGCAAGAGACAAATTCCTGCCTCCTTCATAAATACCATGCAAATAACCTACTGCCAAAAAGCCACATGCTTCTCCAGAACCAAGCTCTGCAGCCTTTTCAAAATAGAGTTTAGCCTCTTCATAATTCTCATCTCCAATAGCATAAGCTCCTTTCTGCAGTAAATCTTCTGCCGTTTGGGCATACGTAATACCGAGACAAAACACGGCACTGATAAGTAACAAAATTATTCTTTTCATATTTCCTTATTCATTTAAACAGTAAATTCAGTTTTTCCTGTGCTTTTTCATTGCCTGCATTAGCAGCTTTCAGAAACCACTCCTTTGCCTGATCCTTATCTACAGATGTTCCTTTTCCATTATAATAACACTCTCCTAAAGCAAGCATGGCATCATCAAGACTACCCACTAAAGCTGCCTTACGTATTTTTTTGAAGCCAGCCTCTTCATTTTGTATCATTCCTTTTCCCTGTACCATACACCACCCCAACACAAAAGAAGCCTGAATATTATTATCCTTATCTGCCTCAGTCGCATATTTCACAGCCTTTTCGTAGTCTTCGTATCCCCAATATAAATATGAAATTAGTCCCAATACCGGTGTATAGGTAGGATAATCTGCCACAACTCTTTCTATCCATGTTTTTGCTTCGTCTTCCTCATTTTTATAAAATGCTGCCACTGCTATCAATCCTCCAATATTCGCATATATTTCTGCATAATCTTTCTCACAGTCATCTGCATTGTAAGCGTAAATGAAATAAGGAGCGGCTTTTGTAATTCCTGTCTCACTATCCATTCCATATTCAAAAATATATGTATAGCCCAATACTGCAGCAGAAAAGGAATTCCCTAATTCATACCCTTTTTGTGCCCATTTACGAGCCAAAGCTATATCCGTATCACCTCCCAATCCATACAGATAAACAGCCGCCGCGCGCCCACAACAATATTTGTCACCACCTACTGCCCCCTTTTCATATAAAGATAGAGCATCGGAATATCGACCTTCTGCTGCAGCATTCATCCCTTCGGTGAAATAATTGCTATACTCTTGAGCCTTAACAAGACCCAAATGGAAAATTGCCATTAAAGACAATAAAATAATTTTAAGTTTCATATCTTTAAGTTTTTAATTAATTATCTAATAACTCAATTAATTCTTTGGACTGCTTTACATTTACGCCCGCCTCTATACTCCTCTGCAGATACTCCTTTGCTGCAGAAGTATTTCCAGCCTGAATTTGGAGTTTTGCATAATGAAAATACGCAGGCGCATATCCCTGTAATGCTAAAGACGTAATATCCATAGAGCCATTTATTCCTTTTTTAAATGCTTCTCTAAGTCTTTCTGCCTGACTTTTCGTTCCAGAAGATTGAGGATGTGCGGTTTCCTCTTTTGACGTATTTTCTTTAGCGGCATCCTCTTTTGGGGCACTGTTTTCCTTAGTGGTATTACTCTCTATCTTTGTCAACAACGCCTGTGCGGCTTTGCTATCCACACCAGTCTTAACTGCTTTCTGGGCATACACTTTGGCGTTTGCATTGTCTTTCTTTGAGTAGTAATAGTTTGCCGTGGGATAATATGCCTTTGCGTACCCGGCTTTTGCAAGACTTACCAAAGCTGAATAATCCCTGTTTTTTACTGCACGGTTGAATATATCATCGTTGCTGTCATTCCCATCTGCTGCCATTTGTTCATCGGAGTCATTTCCATCCTCTCCAAGACTTCTTGCCACACTGTCAACATAATGTTCCGTTTCTGTCGATAAGGTATCTGCCGACAACATCTTGGGAGCAGGAGATTTCTGAATACTGTCATAGCCAAGCACAATGGCATACACCAATGCCGCACACGCACATACGCCGAGCAACGGCTTCCACAACTTCAAGAAGACGCGAACAACCGCCGTCGAGACTTTATACAGAATACTTTTCAAGCCTGACACCAATTTGCCTAAAGGCAGATGAAAGCGCAAACTCCTAAAGGCGGAATTCCTATTTCTGCCCGCCTTGAACGACTCGGTTTTGATTCCATGATCCTCTTTGCCGGAATAATCGTCAAAGAATCTGATAAAAGAAAGCACATCGGGAGTTCTCTCATCCCGGAACCGGCTCATTGCTGCCATTATCGCCTTGCGGGTTTTCTCACTTACACTTTCCGGCAGACATTCGTCTATAACGGCAGGAGTGACATCAAAGGACTTCACCGGGCGCTTGCCCGTTAACAGAAACAAAAGCGTCGCACCAATAGCATATACGTCCATTTCCGGTGCGAAGCCCGATATCTCCGTATACTGCTCTATCGGAGCATAGCCGTCAGAAGCCCCTTTGGCAAGCAGATGTGAGGTCGGTCTGCCTTTACTGTCGAAATGCTTGGCGATGCCAAAGTCTATGAGCACAGGATAGGAAGAGCCGTCATCCATATCAGTCTTCATTACAACATTATCCGGCTTTATGTCGAGATGCAAAATGCGCTCTTCATGCACCACAGACACAGCTTTGGCTATAGGCAGTATCAACGCCACGGCTTGTTTTTCCGGCATACCCCTACGTTCGGCAAGCGTCTGCAGGTCACCGCCGTCAAGATATTCCATAACGTAATACGCAGTGCCGTTTTCCTCAAACGACTCATTCACCCGCACTATATTGCGCGACTTACCACTCAGCCTGTTAAGACGCCTTGCCTCGGTAAGGAAGTCCTTACGCCCCATTTCCACGTCATTCTGCATGGTTGGCGGGCATAAGACATCCGAAGCCTTTCCTTCGCGGTAACAGCCTTTAAGGAAATATTCCTTCAATGCAAAGAACGTGGTAATCGGCACATTATCGACCATGACCACAGAAGACACCTTATAAGTAATGCCAAAACCGCCGGCACCCAGTATCTTTACCACTTTATACTCACGATGTCCGTTATGCAACACCGTGCCTATGGGCAATGCCGATTTCTTCAATTGTTCCTTTTCCTTTATATAAGAGTTTCTTTCCGTCATAAACCTTCTTTTTATATATTGTCTGTAACCTGACACTGCAATTACTCTGTCAGAATATCTTTTCCATTAGGTTCCGCATTTTGTCCATTATAGAAGTACGTTTATCCGCGGCTATCTCACTCGCTATGTCGCCCGCACGTCTTATCCGTGCAGTCTCCAATTCATCAGAGTTATCTACTTCCATACCTTCCTGTGACTCGTCTGTCTCAACATCCTTCACCGACACCATATAGAGGGTGTTGTTGTCTGCACTTGTCTCACATTGCGAGGCAAGCATCCTGCATTTGTCTTTGTCCGAGACACCGCTGGCACCAAGCAGCTTCACGAGTATATCGTCTGGCACCCGATGTGTCACGCCGTCGGTACACAGCACGAAATAGTCACCACAGCAGATGTCCGTGATACGCAGCACCGTCGCTTCCGAGCGTTCTCCTTTTCCTGCATCGGCTTCCATACAGCGTGTTATTACATTTTCCCGTGAATGTCCGACAGCTTCATCGGGCGTAATTGCCCCCGAATGCACTAACGCGTTGACCAAAGAATGGTCGTCACTGCGGTACAGAATTCCACTGCCGGGGCGTACATGATAAACCCGACTATCACCTATATGCGCCACTGTGCATCCCCCAGCATGGAAAGCCATAAACGTCATGGTCGTAGCCATGCCTTCGCTCTCGGGCGAGTTTTCCTTATCCAATGCCAAGTAAGCGGCATTCAAACACCGTTTGAAGTCTTCGTTGCTGAAATCCCTGTCCCAGTCTGTGTGTGCGAGACTACAGGCGAAAGCATCGCAAACCGTGCGACTTGCCACCTCGCCTTTTTCCTCTCCACCTACACCATCGCAGACGACAAAGAACGGTTGGCTGTCCTGCGGCTCGTCCACATCAGGAAAACGCGCATCCTCCTGATTATCCCTTCTGCCCAACTGGCAGAAGGAGTATGGTTGGTTCAGTGTTATTTTCATTTTTTCTGTTTGTTAAAACGTAACGTTGTGCGCCCGAGCCTAATGCTGTCGCCATAGTTCAGGTATATTATCTCTCCCTCCATAAGCGGTTTGTTGTTATGGAGAACGGGATTGGCGGCACGCAGCACTTTCATCTTGAACAAAACCCCGTTCTCCTTCGGGACAACCTCTATTGTCACCGAGCGGCGGCTTATTGTAGGGTCATTCTTTATGCTTATGTTAGAAGGCGTGTCTGGGTCTGCCCGCCCCACGGTATTAAGACCTGCACGTAAGGGGAAACGTGTGTTGGCAATGCCGCCAAGCATACCTCCGAAGCGTATAATCTCAAGACATCCGCTCCCGTTCAGTCCGTCACCAGGAAGTTTTTTCGTGGGTTTCCTTTCCTGCAACGGGGCATCCGTCATTTGGTTTCCTTGTGGTTGACCGTTCCCCAGCCTTGTCCGCTGTGCCGCATCACTATTCTGTGTCTCGGGTGGCAGATTGAATCTTACGTCCGTTCCGTTCTTGCAAGACGGGCATACATATCTATACGTACCGCTTTTTCCTGGGATTGCCACCTGAAACGGCACACCGCAATGCCTGCACGTTATCGCCAGCATCTTTTTACTTCCTTCCATTGCCTACGCCTCAATGATGTCATTCTGTATGTCACTGCCCACATCCATAGAGTTGTCGAAATCATTCGCGGCAAGCCAGCCACTGTCTTCGCCTGTCATCATGTGTTCCGCATCGCTCACGTCGATGTCGCCTCCTACTTCCGCAATAGCCTCTCCTTCGGGAGTTGTAACTACATCGAACACGCCGTCGCCGTCTACGTCGACCATCATCAGTTCGTTGCCTTCATCGTCATGTATTGCGGCGGCAAGCATATTTTGCCCGTCAACGGTATATACCGTTCCTATCTGGTCTACGTTGATGATGTCCGCCACGTCCACATCGGCAGGGTCTATCTCCTCACCGGCAATTATGCTGCCAACCAAATCAGTCGGCGGTTCTTCTCCACTCGCCGGATCTACGTTGCCCACAGGTTCTTGCGGAGAGGGCGGTTCTTGCGTTCCGCCGGCAGACCCGGCTCCTGTCTCAGGCTGTGGCTCTGCAGCCGTCTCTGCTTCTGCCACAGGTTGCGGTTCTTCCCGTACCGTTTCTTGTCCTGTTTCCGCTGTTTCCAACTGCTCCGCTACGTCTTGCGCCTGCGCTGTCACGGATTCCTGCATCGATGCATCCTCCTCTATGGAGTCGCCTGCGACAACGTTCATACCTACAGCTCCGGCTGCCATGCCGGCAACAGTTGCCGCGCCCACGGCTGCGGAGTTTCTTTGTTTGTCATTGTTCTTTTCCCTGTTTGGTGATGTCCCTGGTTGGTTGATTTTCTTTGTTTCCATATTTCTGCTTTTTTAATTGTTTTAAATCTGTTGGCAGAATGAAGCATAACCGAATTGTGGCAAGGCTTGTCCTGCATGAAAAAGGCAGTTCCGCCAGCGGTTGTTTCTAACTCGTTTATGCAAAGATAATATGCGGAGACACCCTTTTGCAAATTTCCCAAAGCATACGGGTTGAACCTTAGGGATTAAAGTTTGAACCGTGTTTTTTCGTTGACGAATTTCAGTTCCATTCCACAACCACACCGTTATATGCCGACTTAGGAGCTATCAGCTGCGGATGTTGCGGTCTGGGAAAACTCCGTGTGCTATGCCCCACGTCCTTATATATGTATCTGAACAGTTCCATTACCGTTATCTTACGGTCACCGTCCGTATCCGCCTTGCCACGGATTCCTTTCAGCAAAGCCTGCGTGAAGAAGCCGGCACCGACCCATGGGTTTTCCGCGGAATACTCGTCTGCCCTACATGACATGAAGAATATCATGCCTCTGTTATCGGAATCGCCGTCAGCCAGTTCGTATTTACCTGTAGAGTGGCTCACCACGCTACCTGCATGACAGGCGTCCACGAAGCATATCTTCTCCTTTGCCTGCGAGCCACCCAACATGGAATTCAGTTCGCTGTAGCGTATTACCTTGTCGTATGCCACGATGCCGCCCGGTGTCCCGTGTCCGCTGAAGAAGAACACAATCCTGTCCTTGGCGGTAGCGCGATTGCATATCGCCCGCAGTTTTTCCATGATATTCTCACGGTTCGCATACTTGCTCGTTAGGATTGTTACGTCCTTTGTGTGTTTCTTTATAACAGCCTTAAATGCTTTGGCATCCTTTGTGGTCTGCTGCAGGTTGTTTCCGGAATCGCTATAACTCGAGACTCCTGTCACTAAAACGAATGTTCTCTGTGCCTGAGCGGTGATGAAAACAGCTAAGGCAATTGTGATTATTGATATTATTCTCTTCATTATAAAAATTAATTAGGTTTCATTTGATTTGTCAGACCGACAGTACAAACCATGCCAATCGGATTAATTGTTTAATTATAATTCTCCTAACAATGTGCCTTGCAACCGGCACACTGTCCCTTGATTATCTCATATTCGCCCAGAGGCTTGCCACACTTGGGGCAAACCAACAGCTGTTTGTATCTGTTTGTCAGTTGCTCCATATCCTTTGTATCTGATAAGTTTATCAGAGGAGTCGCCAATGACGGGATAACCATCAGCAGACGCATTATCTGTGGAGAGTCGAAAGGAATGGAGGCTACAATGCATACCACAGATATTATGAGAGGGATAAACTTCTTCATCATCGTTCGCTTGTGTATTTTTCTCCTGCTTTCAAAGTACTCAGCATAGTCCTTCTTCAATTTGCGGAACTCTGCGGAGTAGTTGCTTGGATCTGTTTCCATCAGTCTCGAGGCACTGAAGGTGATGCCGTTGACTGTCTCGTCGCCAAGACGGATGACAGCGGACGGATTAATCCTCCTTACTTCAATCCGCTCAAAACATCCGCCGGAGTTCCTTACAAACGTACCGTTGGTCGAATTCTCGTCTTTCAGCATCCATATTCCACCGTCGGTAATTGTCAATGAGGCATGCACGGCACTCACTCCTTCCTCCCTTATTGCAAAAGGCTGGTCGCCGTTTCTTCCGATTAGAATCTTATTCATTTTCCGTAGTATATTGTTTTCTGATTATTTCCCTGTATTCTTTCAGCAGAGGTTTCGGTACGGTAAGGCTGTACACGTGGTTTTCATAGTCATACAAATATAGTTTCTGTTTCAGTATGTTTATCCTGCTAAGGTAGCTTTGGTTGATTATCATACTTCTGCCCATACGTACAAAAGGGCTTTTCGTCCCTTTGGGATATGCCTGTCCCACGAGTGTCTCGACTTTTGACAGTCCCAAGGATAAGACAACCGTCTGTCCGTCTATGTACATAAGATTTGTGTAGTTGCCGTCTGCACGCATGAAGGCAACCTTGCTTAGGTCAATGATTATCAGTTCATCCCTTGTGTTGAGACATATTCTTGCCATTTCCCATGTACGGTATGCTCTTGCGCTCTCCTGCAAGAATGATGAAACTTCTGTGTTGCCGGGTATATACAAAAAAGACGTGAGAGTCTGACCCTGTCACTCGTCCCATGTCTTGAGGCTCTCGCATTGCCCAGTCTTGTTGAACGAGCAACGCAAACACCCACGCCGATGGTTTTTATATAATCATCCCTATATACCACTGTCCGTCTACACATATTATTATATGCGTATGACAATAGCATAAGGACATCTATAAAAACATCCCATGAGCATCTACCGTTGCTAAGTCCTGACAAGACCTGGAAATTTGCGAGATTTCAAGACATCAAGAACAAAGCGCGTGATAAACGCTTTCCTATATATAGCAATTCTCTTTCCCGCCTCATCCGCTTCTGTACCGTCCATTGACTTGGATGTCCTTCTGCTTCGGCGCAGGTTCCTCATACACAAATAGCACGCTTATGAATATGTTCATAGCCGCTTTCTGCCTATGAGAAATCGAGAATTAATTGCAAAAATAAGGAATTAAAACCATAAAAGCAAACATTTTCAAATGAAATTATTCTACTTTTCATTATGAATTTGCTGGTTTCGGATTTTATTGCTATCTTTGAAGCTGATTGAATGTGGAGTTGGCAGATGGCATAAATATCGGTACGGCTGCCACAAATTTCATTTGCCCATCGTGGTAATTGTTTGCATACAAACCAGAAGTATAACTATTATAAAAACAAACTACAACAATGAAAAGTAATCCGGCAGAGTGCCTCTATTGTCAGAACAATGAGACACTGCACAATCTGATGATTGAAGTAGCGCAACTAAGCGTTTCGAGAATGTTTATTTTCAAGGAGCAGACATACCACGGACGCTGTCTTGTGGCCTATAAGGATCATGTGGACGACCTTAATCTCCTGAGCGATGACGACCGCAACGCCTTTATGAGCGATGTGGCAAGAGTTACACGTGCCATGCAGAAGGTCTTCAATCCGGCCAAGATAAACTACGGCGCATATTCCGACACACTGGAGCATCTGCACTTCCACCTCATTCCTAAGTACGTTGGCGGTCCGGATTTCGGCGGAGTGTTCCGCATGAATCCGCAGGAGGTCTATCTCACTGACGAGGAATACGCCAAGATGGCAGACGACTTGCGCGCGGCATTATAAGGGAATGACGATATCAAAATATAATAACAATGAAAAAAGGGGAGGCTTCGGCTTCCCCTTTTTAGTTTACTCTATTTGAATACCAGTATTGATTAGAGTTCGGCAAGCACCTTTTTCAGTCTTTCGATGAAGTCGTCGGCATCTGATTTCGACAGACAGAGAGGCGGGAGGAGACGCAGCGTGTTAGTGCCGGTGCAGCCGGTGAAGCAATGCTGCTCGTATATGAGCGGCGTGCGAACGTCCTTCTGAGGAATGTCGAAGTCGATGCCAATCATCAAACCGCGTCCGCGAACGTCAGTGATATGCTTCTCCGTCTTCTGCAACTCACGCAGACGGTCGAGCAGATATTCGCCCACGAGATGGGCATTCTCTACCAATCCGTCCTTCTCCATCACGTCAAGCACTGCCAACGCAGCGGTGCAGGCGAGGTGGTTGCCGCCGAAGGTCGTTCCCAACTGACCGTAAACGGGTTTGAAGTCGGGCGAGATGAGTACGCCGGCCATAGGGAATCCGTTTCCGATACCCTTTGCCACGGTAATCATGTCGGGGCGGATGCCGAGCCACTGGTGGGCGAAGAAGCGTCCGGTACGGCCGTAGCCGCACTGTATCTCGTCGCATATAAGTATCGTTCCGTGCTCCTTGCAAGCCTTTTGCAAGCCCTGCGCGAATTCCGGCGTGGCCAGTTTAATG
This sequence comes from uncultured Prevotella sp., assembly GCA_900547005.1. Classification (GTDB taxonomy): domain Bacteria; phylum Bacteroidota; class Bacteroidia; order Bacteroidales; family Bacteroidaceae; genus Prevotella. The sequence continues at coordinate 479 of URER01000030.1, read as the reverse complement.
CCTCCGACACCCTGCACACACTCGAGGATTACAGCGCAGACATCGCCTTTAGCAAGCTCCGTCTCCCATGCCTTGAGGTCATTCAGCGGCAGATAAGTAACGTGGCCGTTAGCGTTTATCGGCGCGATAATCTTCGGATTGTTCGTCACTTCCACGGCAAGCGAAGTGCGTCCGTGGAATGCTTTCTCGGCAGCGAGCACGCGTGTGCGTCCGTTTGTGAATGATGCCAGCTTCAGGGCGTTCTCGTTTGCCTCCGCTCCTGAGTTGATGAGGAACAACTGATAGTCCTCATATCCGCTTGCTTTGCCGAGTCGTCCGGCCAGTTCCACTTGCAGTTTGTTAATCACCGAGTTGCTGTAAAAGCCGAGTTTGTTGACCTGTTCGGTTATTTTCTCGATATAATGCGGATGGCAATGGCCTATGCTTATCACCGCATGGCCGCCGTAAAGGTCGAGATATTCCGTTCCGTTCTCGTCCCA
>URER01000029.1 GCA_900547005.1 uncultured Prevotella sp. | reverse complement strand
ACCGGAGTAATCCGGCCTTAAATACTCTGAGCATGGCGTAAAGTGTGTGCAAAGGTGCGACATAATATCTAATAAAAGACTTCCCCTATATTTATCGGGTGAGTCCTCACGGCTTCCCCCACACAGGAGAGCAGGGTGCAAAAAAACGCCGGTGCCCCTTTCGGAACACCGGCTAATCATCTTTTTATGTTATGAAAATTGAGAGAAAAGAAACTTCACAGTTTCCTTTTTTGTTTTACTAAACATAGATTTATATTATAGAAAGCATAGAAAAAATTCTTATTTCAGCAACACCGGACCTTGTTCCGGCGCAATCTTTGGCAGCGTATCGGTCTTTGCCGAGTCTACTTTTGCCACCGAAAGCCCTTTCTGCGGACGTGCATATTCGGCCATATTCACTTCCGGCTGAGCCTGTTCCTCGTTGAAAGGCACCTGTATGGCGTTGCCCAAAGTGAGCATTATTGCCACCACTGCTGCCGCCTTGAACATCGGAGCCAGACGCTGACGCAGCGTTATCGTGCGTGCCTTCACCACCTCCGGCTCGTCAATCAGAGCCAATATCTTATCATCGAAATCGCTGTCCAAGACTTCCTCAGACTTTGAAACAGCCTGATACACGAAGATGTCGCGATAAGGAAGCAGACTGGCGGGTATGTCCTTTTGGCTGAAGAAAGCACGCAGGATATTCTCCTCCTCAAGAGAAGTCTCTCCGCTCCAGTAGCGTTCCAAAAGCTGTTCGATATATTTATAATCCATATTGCTCTAATTTCTGATACTTTAGCTTTATCGCCTGACGCGCTCGGAAGATGTTCACTTTCACCTGTTCCTCGCTGATGTCAAGTATTTCGGATATTTCCTTATATTGTTTTCCCTCAAAATCCCTTAGTTGCAAGCAACTCCGCTGTTTCTCAGGAAGCATATTCACAAGTTGTCTGACGAGTGCAATCTTGTCGTTGCGTATCGCCTGCTCGTATGGAGTAGATGATGCTTCGCGGATATTTGCCGTGCCTTCGTCTATGGTCTCATGGCCATTGCCTTTCCGTTTGTTCCGGTCGAGAGCCAAATTGCGGCATATCGTAAGGCTGAATGCCTCTATCGAGTCGATATTCTGCCAACTGTCGCGGCGATTCCAAATTTTTATCAGGGTGTCCTGAACGACATCTTCCGCCTCTTCGTGATTCAGAGTGATACGAAGAGCCAGTCGATAGAGCACGTTTTTCAACGGCAACACATCGTTTCGGAAACTGATATTATTCATCTGCTCTATTTAAATGACGATTAAGGGGCATTGAAAGTTACACGGATACGGATTTTTTTTGAAAGTTTTTTCGCGCCATCAGGCCTTCTACTCTCGTAACCCGCTGTTTTACCGAACATTACGTCTTTTCGCAATGCCATCATAAATAATAGAAAAAAGTTATTTCCTACTATATATTTACATTTCCCGAGACGTATCGGCGGACGGCGTTGCGGATGGAACGGAGACCGAATTGCCCTGTCTGAATGTTGTCGGTAGCCATCCAAACATATTCCAACGCATCATCCATTGCCTTCACTTGCTGCGTGTCCGCCACTTCGCAATGATAGAAAATATCGAGAGTGGGGATGTTGAACCCGCTATACAGATACTTGTTCGGCTCGCTAAAGAGATATTCTGCGCGCGTTACGTCAAGCCCTGTCTCCTCTTTCACCTCGCGGATGATGGCTTCTTCGGCGGTCTCGGCAATATCGCAAAAGCCTCCCGGCAGGTCGAGCGTTCCCTTTCCGGGATCTTTCTTGCGTGTCAGGACAAGCAGTTCGCCCTTCTCGTTCGTAATAAATGCCGCCACGGCACTGCTCGGGTTAAGGAAGTACTCAAAGCCACAGTTCTCGCAATGCTTGCTTTTCTCGTCCTGAATCTCAAAATGTGAACTGCCGCAAACAGGGCAGTACCTGAATTTTTCTAATGGATGCATACTCTATTGTGTTTAATATTTAGTGCTTAACGCTTATGAACAGAAGCCTGATGTTCAAATATAAAGTGCTTAAAACCTTACAGTTAGACTCCGATTCACTTCTCCCAGTTGTCTGTCCTGAACGGGAACAGCGGAAGAAAGGCGGCGTTTTTTACGTTACCCAACTTGAAATTGCGGAAGCAATAGCGCACAGCCACGGGCTTTTTCACCTGTGGACTGGTTATTATAATGCCTTTCGTCCAGTAATATATCGCCTTAGCTTCATGGAAAACGCGGTCTTCTCCGGCCACCTCAAAGCCCTGAATGTCTTCATATCGCGATATGGCACCGTAGTCATTCTGCAGATGTACATAACAGGTATCGCCCGAAATAGTCAGGTCTTTGAACCTCGGACTGTCGCACATTATATCTTTCAATCCGTAATTCCGGTTCAGGGCAATGTTTGCCAGACGCTCTCCCACCTGACGTTTCTGGCACGGATGAATCTGTTGCGTCTCGTAAGGATAAGCCAAATCGTTTGTACAAACCAAGTCGCTGTTAGGTATCAGCGTCATGGCGCGGAACTGTTGCTCGCGCAATAGTGCCCCGTCTGTGGCATCAACGTCGTTACTATAATAATAAGGTGCAATCTGAACGAAGTAGAAAGGAATCTCCCCAAGCCCGAACTGCTGCCTCCATTGTTCCACAAGCAGCTTCAAACGCTCTGAATAACGGTTGCCGGGATCACCCACATTAGAGCATCCTTGATAATAAATAATGCCTTTCACCGTATAGTTAAGTATCGGATTGAATGTTCCGTTGCCCCATAACAGCGGCCGGTGATAGTCCCAAGAGTACTTCTTCACCATCTGAGCAGAGTCCAACGGCTCATCGGTGAACTTCTCAAGATTCTCTTTTGTGAGCCAGCTTTCCACGCGTGTGCCGCCCTTATTGGCCTCAATGAGTCCTATCGGAATATCGAGAGCCGTGTGAAGAAGCCTTCCGAAGAAGTAACCTGTGGCAGATGCCGCGCTGACGGTGTTCATGTTGATTTCTTTCCATTCGCATTTCGCATCGTCAAGCGGTGTCATCGACATCACGCTCGGTATCTTGACGTAATGCACTCCGCGGTGATTACGGGCATCGACAAGTACTTCGTTATATCCTTCTACCGGACAATTACCGAATCCGCGCACCGGCATCTCCATATTACTCTGCCCCGCACACACCCATACTTCGCCCGAAAGGACGCCATTCAACGTCACCACGCCGTCGCCGTCATCAAACGATATGGTATGCGGAGTGTAGCTTGCGGCCGGCGTTTCCACCTTTACGAGCCATCTGCCGTCCTTTCCCGCCTTTGCCGTATAGGTCTTTTCCGACCACGAAACGGCCACTTTCACGGTCTTGCCCTTGTCCGACCATCCCCATAAACGGGCATCGGAACATTGCTGCAGAACCATATTATCAGCAATAAGATGGGGTAATTTCACTTTAGCCTCGGCACTCGCAACAGTTGTTAATATGATTGCCGAAATCATTAAAAATCGTTTATACATGGGCTGTATGCTTTATTTCGACTGCAATATTACGAAAAAATGTTTATCTTTGCAACATATCAAACTAAAAAGCACCATAAAAAAGCATTGATTATGAAACTTAGACACCTTATTATATTAATTGTATCAATAGTTATCTGTATGCCGGCGACGGCACAGAAGATATTCGATATGGACCTGTATCAGGGCAAACCGGGCGTGAAAAGCAGCGACAAAACGGATACGGCGCGCGTCCGTGTCTACCTGCCCGAGGCCAAACTGGCTACCGGAAGGGCTATCGTGATATGCCCGGGTGGCGGCTATGAGCATCTCGCAATGAAGAAAGAGGGCTACGACTGGGGCGAATACTTCATGAACAAGGGCATTGCCGCCGTTGTATTGAAGTACCGTATGCCGAACGGGAAGCCGGAAGTGCCCATCTCTGATGCCGAGGCTGCGATCCGACTTGTACGCATGAACGCTCAGGGGTGGCACATAGAAAACAACAATGTGGGCATCATGGGATTCTCGGCAGGCGGGCATCTCGCCTCAACAATAGCCACGAAGTCGAAAGGCGACGCTGCCCCCAACTTCCAGATACTGTTCTATCCCGTGATAACGATGATGGAAGGGTTCACTCACGAAGGCTCACGCAAGAACCTGCTTGGCAACAAACCGAGCAAGAAAGAGGAGCGTCTGTACAGCAGCGATATGCACGTGAGTCGCAACACTCCTCGCGCTTTCATCGCTCTCAGCGACGACGACCGTGCCGTTCCGCCTGCAAACGGAGTGGGATATTACATGGATCTCTACCGCAACGACGTGCCGGCGAGCCTTTACGTCTATCCTACGGGAGGCCACGGATGGGGTTCTAACATGGGATTCAAGCACCACTTGGAGATGCAACTCAACCTTGAGGCGTGGCTTGGCAGTTTCTAAGACACTGAAAGGAGACAGGAGACAGAAGTTCTGGAGTTCAGACAATACCCTAATTTACATAAACAGCGAGGGCTTCCCTATTTGGAAAGCCCTCGTTTTTTTATTATAGTTTATGAGATATTCTAATTATTGGCAGCTCATATTTATTGCTTTTTGTCTGTGGCCGCAACAGGTTAACGCCACTACATCAGCCCTTATGACCCTTTATGTTGCCATTGTCTGAACTCCAGGACTCCTGTCTACTGTCTCCTAAAAGACTACTTCTTCGGCCTTCTGCGTGCCCATCCCTCTTCAGAGAAGTCAGGTTCTTCGCCCACAAGCTCTATTGTGTCGCCTTGAAAGAACTGTTTCCAATCGTCTTTCCGCCCACTTTCCTTGCGCACGTTGCCCTTACGCTTGCCACGTCCGTTGTCGTCGGCGGATGGTTTACGCTTCGATTTCTTCTCAAAGCGGTCAAAATTGCCCGTTTCATCGGCGTTTCTACCGGCACGCGAGCCACGATCGCCCTGTCGCTTGCCCTTTCCTCCACCTCGTTTCGCATCATCTTCCGCGTCATTACAGCGCACCTTGCGGCCTTTATACACAGTTCCATCGAGCGCACGCATCACCTTCTGCGCATCGCCTTCGGGCACTTCGATATATGAAATGGTGCTCAACAGGTCGATATGTCCCACCTCCTGACGGCCATGCACATGACGGTTGATATACTGCATCACCTCGCCGGGATAGAAGCCGTCGGCCTTTCCGAGATTGATGAACAAGCGTTTGAAGCCCTCTTCGGGTTTGCGTGCGCCACCGTTGCGGCCTCCCTCGCGCCGTTTTCCGCGCTCCCCGCGACGTCCGTCACTGCCACGCTCTTTCTTCACCACGCCAATCTCCGGTGCATCGGCATAATACGAAAGGAACTTTCCAAACTCCAGACTGACGATTTTCTTTATCACGTCCTCCTTGTCGATGTATTCAAAATAGCGGCTGATATCGTCCATGAACGGAGCAATCTGTTCCTCATCAACGTCGGTCTTCAATATCTGATCCATCACCTTGAAGAGCTGCTTCTTGCAAATCTCCTGCGGTTCCGGTATCTTTCCCTCCACAAACTGCTTGCCGATGGTCTTCTCCACGGCCCGAATCTTATGACGCTCACGGGTGTGTACGATTGCAATCGACGTACCTTTCTTTCCCGCGCGGCCCGTTCTGCCGCTTCTATGGGTGTAGCTCTCTATGTCATCCGGCATACCGTAGTTTATCACGTGCGTCAAATCGTCCACGTCGAGACCGCGCGCAGCCACGTCGGTAGCCACGAGCAACTGCGTGAGATGCTGGCGGAACTTCTGCATCGTGAGGTCGCGCTGCTGCTGCGACAGGTCGCCGTGCAGGCTCTCTGCGTTGTAGCCGTCCTTTATCAGCTTGTCGGCAATCTCCTGGGTCTCCACCTTCGTGCGGCAGAAAACAATCGCGAAGATGCGCGGATTATAGTCTACGATGCGTTTCAATGCGAGGTATTTGTCCTTCGCGTTCACCATATAATATATGTGGTTCACGTTTTCCGCGCCCTCGTTGCGGCTTCCCACCACAATTTCCTTATAGTCATGCAGATAGCTCTTGGCTATTTTCTCAATCTCCTTGCTCATCGTTGCCGAGAACAGCAGCGTGTTACGGTCTTCCGGCACGCCCGCCAAAATCTCGTCGATGCTCTCAGAGAATCCCATGTTCAGCATCTCGTCGGCCTCGTCCAGCACTACGTTGTTCACCTCGTCAAGGTTGGCTTTCTTCCTGTTCATCAAGTCGATGAGTCGTCCCGGAGTGGCAACGATAATCTGCGCCCCGTGTCTCAACGCACGGATCTGCGTCTCGATAGACGTACCGCCATACACCGGCACCACATTGATACCTTTTATATACTTGCTGAAATCGTTCAGGTCATCGGCGATTTGCAGGCACAGCTCGCGCGTCGGACTGAGCACAAGTGCCTGTGTGGCCCTGTTCGTCGGGTCTATACGTTGCAAGATGGGAATACCAAACGCAGCCGTCTTGCCCGTACCGGTCTGTGCCAGTGCGATAACATCGTTTCTATTGCCAAGCAAATAAGGGATAACCTCCTCCTGAACGGGCATCGGCTGTTCAAAGCCGAGTTCCTCGATAGCGCGGCGAATATCCTCGCTCACGCCCAATTCTTCAAATGTCTTCAATTCAAAAATCCTTCTTATATTGTTTCAAAATAGCCACAACCTATCTTTACCCATATCAGACCAGTTAGGGCTTATCGGCTGCAAAGGTAGTGAAAATAAACGAGTTGCAAGGTTTTTTGCCATGATTATTTTGTCAATCGGGGGCAAAGGAGTATCTTTGTATGCCCCTTTGGGGGCAAGGAGACAGGAGACAGGAGTTCTGGAGTTCAGACAAATGCCTTTTTGGGGTGAAGGACTTTAGTGGTTAGAGATGTGTCTTATAACTCCCTATTACTCCCTATAACTTCCCATAACTCCCTCCAAGAAAGACTATTGTCTGAACTCCAGAACTCCTGTCTCCTGTCTCCTTGCCCTAAGGGCCAAAACTTAACATTATGAAGATAGCAATTTACTGTTCGGCGAATGATAATATCGACCCGGATTTCTTCCGCATGACCGAAGACTTGGGCCGATGGATTGGTGAAAACGGGCACAACGTAGTGTTCGGAGGGTGTAACATGGGACTCATGGAGTGTGTAGCAAAGGCGGCGCACGAGGCGGGCGGCATGACCATCGGCATCGTCCCGTCGCTCATTGAGGAACGGGGACGACAGTCGAACCACGTCGACGTGTGCATACCGTGCGACAACCTGAGCGACCGCAAGGCGCTGTTCATGCAGCAAAGCGATGTCCACGTGGTACTGCCCGGCGGCATCGGCAGCCTCGACGAGCTGTTCACCGTAGCGGCATCGGCCACTATCGGATATCACAGCAAGCCCACAATATTATATAACATGAAGGGATTTTGGGATTCGCTCATTGCCCTGCTCGACGATTTGCAGCAGAAGGGTATGATACGTGGCCGTTGGCGCAATGTCATCAGGGTGGCAAACGACTTCGAGGAACTGAAAAAGGAGTTGGAAGCCCCCCTCTAATCCCCCCAGGGGGGAAGAACCAACAGGCTGAAATAGTATAAAGGAGGAAAGAGATGGGGACTGCCATTACTATTTTAGTATTTGATTCTTAATTCTTGATTTTTGATTCTTCATTCTTCATTCTTCATTTTCTACGCTGTCAAAAATCTTTACAAAACACCGCTGAAAAGTCGCTGTATTTTCGCTGAAATCTTCCTCGGCTGAAAATATCGCAAAATACGGCATTTTAGGTGTTTTTCGCCTAATCTCTTGATAATCAAAGACTTATGTGATTTTTATTCAAAATCAGCCGTTTTAGAGCGTGTTTTAGCCCCCATAAAATTGCAACGGAGGCTCCGTTAGACGCCAACGGAGCCACTTTTGGCCTTCAAAACCTATCCCGTTGCAGTCCAAAACGGCCTAAAACGCACTCCAAAAGTGCCACTTTTGAAAGCTAACAAACGTTAAATCGAACAAAAACGGCATTTTTCCGCATTTCGGCGGACAGCAAAATTTCACGAAAAAACGCTCTGATTTTCTCTAACGGAGGCCGTTTTAGAAAATCAGAGCGTGATTTTTTGAGTTTTGCCACTCAGTTTTTGCAGTCGAAAAACGGCAAAAATGAGTAACGGGACCAATATTTAACAAAAGTTGACAGAAATAAAACGAGAGTAAAATTGTAAGGTCTTTTTACCGAATCCTGTCAAAACCGACTGTCTAACCGAGGCTAAGGAAGCCTTACTTAATATACCTCACTCCAGCGGTATCGATATCCCCTACCCCACGTTTCGTCTTCTCAAGACTGCGTAGCGTACCGCTCAGTTCGATGTCGCCAACGCCATAAAGGTCGCAGATGACTGTTCCGCAGTTCTCCATCTTCAAATCTATGTCGCCGACACCATGCAAGTCGACCGTAGTCCGCTCCACGTCAAACTGCTTCATATCTATATCGCCCGTACCGTTCAGCGAGATGCTCGACCTGCGACACGCCAAATTATCGATATCGATGTCGCCCGTACCCTTCAAACGCACGTCGATGTTCTCGCACACCACACCTTTCATACTAACATCGCCCGTACCGCTGACCCATACTTTCAGCGAGTCGGCATCGAGACGGCGTTCCACATTGAAGTCGCCGCAGCCATTGACAACCACGCTGTTGAGGGTCGGCGAAACGATGTAGAGGTCAACGCTCCTGTTTATCACATTTTTCATAAGGCCCGCATTCTCCCAATCTATCACCAGTTCGCCGTTGCGCACGAATGTCTTCACGTTCTTCACCGCATTCTCACGCCCCACGACGATGACCGAAGTGGTGTCGCCCTGTCGGAAGTAGACATCAGCCGCGCCTTTAATGCGGATACCCGCGAACGGCTCCACGGTGCGTTTCTCCTTCATTTTCGGACTGTTGTCTCTTTTCATACTGGTGATATCCGAACATGAGCAGAGAATTCCCACCACAGTAAATGCTGCAAACAGCAGCGCAATCTTTCTTTTCTTCATAATTAATATTTAATTTATGGCCCCCCTCTAATCCCCCCAAGGGGGGAAGAAAGGAGACTGGAGACAGGAGTTCTGGAGTTCAGACATTAGCCTTTGTAGGTATTCTCTTACCTCTAACTCCTCACCTCTTACCTCTTGAGGCTCTCCCCCTTGGGGGAGTCGGAGGGGGCCGTGATTTTATTAATTAGACGTAATTCGGTTGAAAAAAGTTGCATCCGGGACTAAAAAAAGGAGATATACCATCACTGGCACATCTCCTCACGTTTTTGGTAAGTATGCAATTTTAATAAAGTTGCCTTGTCCAAGAAGCCGGTTTGAGTGTTCCGGCAACACCGTTGGTTACAACATCGACCGGATTTCGGCATCGAGGTCCTTTATCTGGACATCGCGCTTGCTCAGGACATTGTCCTTGCCGATGAGGAAGAACGTCGGGATGCTCTGCACGTTGTAGTTGGCCGCGTTCTTCGAGTTAACGCCGTCGGGGTCGTAGACGCTTATCCACGGCAGGTGTTCCGTCTGCGTTTTCCAGAAGTGCTCATTGGGGTCGAGCGACACCTGATATATCTCAAAACCTTGCGCGTGATACTTATTATATAGTTCACGCAGCATCATGATGCGCTTCATCGACTCTTCGCCGACGCTGAACACGTGGAAGTCGAGCAACACCACCTTGCCCTTCAATTCTGTAAGATGGCGCATCTTGCCGTGATTGTCCATGAGTGGCACGTCGATAAGGTTTATGTCGCTCACCTTAGACGCATCAATGGCCATTCCCTGCTGCCGGCTTCGCACGATGCGCTGGTCCTTCATGCCCTGGATTGCGATGTTGTGAAGATTCTCGCCACGCTCCGAATTAGGATAGAACGTGTCCCAGCTCGTTGCCACGGCACCGTAGACCTTGATGTCTTTCTCGTTGGTGCGCGGGTTGAAGATGAGTTGTGCGGTGTTGTTCACCACGATATACTGAAACAGGGCGAAGTAAGCGTAAGCCTTCATCGGCTCTTTGTAGATATAATTGCGCTCCACATCGTTCTTGTAAGCGTCCACGAGAGCATTTATCACGGTCATGGCCGAATCCACATTTATATTCGGATTGCTTGCCACGGCCTGACAGCGGCTCTGCAAGTCTATCTGCTTCAGGGCGAGTTCCTTAATCTTCTCGTTCTCGTAAGAGCCTTTCACATCGTAGTCGGTGGCCATCATCGGATAGCTTGCCTTCACGTTTACGGTCTCGGTAGAGTCTATCGCGATGTTGATTATCTGCCCCGCTATGCGCAGCCGGTAGAACTCCGGATTGTCCATTGCATCGCCTTTGAATGCAAAAGCGCCGTTTTCATCGAGCTTCACCGAATCAATCACGGAGAAGCCCTCCAGTCCGTTGTGCTCGAAATAGAGCATCGAGTCCTTTGCATTGGCTATCGAACCGTTCACCTGGAACTTTCCCTTGCCACACGAAGCCATGCCGCACAGCGTAAGAACTACTGCGAAGGCAGAGGCAAATCTTGTTACTATCTTTCTCATTTTCCGGTTTTTAATCGTCGTTTATTCTTGTTTTCTGCGCACAAAGGTAATGCAAATTGGGCGTAGCGCAAAACAAAATCAATTGTTTTTTATACCAAACGATTTTTTATCGCCGCCATAAAAACACTTTAAACGGATAGTGGCAACTGATTCTTTACAAGTCGCCAATAATCTCCTTTATGCGCTATCAATTCCAAATGGTTACCCACTTTGATGTCTTTTATAGACATTCCTAACCGATTTAAATCTGATATGCTATGAAGATATTTCAAAGGAATTCTTTTACCGTATGATTTTGCAATCATACGGATACAAGTGAGTCCACAATCAGAATGTTCTATTTGCCTAAAACATTTAAACATACGAGCAATTTATATATTTACATGACACTTGTCTTCACACCGTTATGTCCTTGGAAATAGGTATTGGTGTCAACTTTCTTGCCATAACTGAATGTGTAAGTGAGACCGATAGAGAACCGTCTTCCTGTTTCGAAAGTGTTGTAATTAGTAGAAAAGTTTGGAGAAACATATTTTTCCCAACTCCTTGCCTTATTATTGAAGATGTCTTCAACCATAAATAAAAGGTGAAGATTCTTATGTCCGTATGTTATTTGCCCCTTCCAGGCATCATGTTGCCAGGAACTTGCCATACCGGATGACGATATATCCCTGAGCGGACCTTCATATTCAAGACTGAAATTGACATCCCCTAATGTATAATCTGCACTTCCTGTCAATCTGAAACAATCGTAAGTCTTTCCGTATTCGCCACGTTGCTTGTAGAAAAACCAATTCGGTTCCAGACTGACACTAAGACTATTGTCAAAAAACGAACCGCTTATACTAAAGTTTGACATTATCATATCAGACGGTTTGGCGTTTATAATCTCTTTAACAACCCCACCCTTTTGAGCGTCAGCCACCGTATATATGTTGATTCTTTCGTTATAATTCTTATAGAACCATGTGTCCCAGCAAAACGAAAGCCAATCGTTCGGCATGTATGTGGAGGCCAGATTGAGATTCCAAGAGGTCATGGTCTTTAGGTCGGGATTGCCCTTTGTCCATAAAAGCTCAGTGTTTTTAACCATTATAGGGTTTGATTCGCTTGCCGAAGGTGCCCACATATCCAACTTAATTCTACCGGAGAAACTTAACTTCTTGTTTGGATTCCAATTGATATACGTGTTTACTATAGGGCTTATGGTGTGTTCATGAACATCGTCAATCTGCCATAATGAGCCACCAAAACCCGGTGCAAGTATAAGGCTAAGGGCTTTGCTTGGTGTCCATCCAATCCTCAACAAGGTTGTAAACTCTTGCCGTGACTGTCGTTGTCGTTCGTTCACAGAGCCGCCATATAGGGTAGAAAACCAATCAGCCGTAGCATCAAACTTAAGTTGGAAAGACCATTTATCAGACATTACGAATGTTGGGACGATACTTATCTTACCGGAATGGACATCCTCATCGTTATCGTTATATATCGGAGAAGTATTGCCTATCTGTTCCCAGGAAGACGCTTTATTGTTTGCGTATGAATAAGTCCATGATGTGGTAAGGTGCCATTTGTCGGCAAGTCTGAAATAATATTTTCCCATAATCTCCGGTGACAAAGTCTTGGATGTGGCGTAGTTTGAAGAACTGGAAGACTCAAATAGATTGTCAGTCCAATTGTTTTCACTCGAAGAACCACTGCCCGGATTTTTATCTTTCACCAAAGAGAATGTATGCGAAATAGTCTTTTTGTCTGTCGTATATTTAGCATTTAAACCTAATTCCATTCTATTGGTTCTCTCATAACTGTGTTTTTGCTCTGTTCTTACGATTTCGTCATACTCTTCACCATCGTAAAATATGTCAGAATATTTTGTCTCTCCCGTCATGGTAGTGCGGTGGTCTCGGTAATATCTGTTTGTAAATATTACGCCATAGCTCATCTTTCCGTGAACCAACTTGGAAGCAATAGTTTGTGAACCATAATTCGGCATTTTCTGAAATACATCTGCTTTGGTCACACCGCCGTATTCGTATTTGGGCATTATAAAATCGATGACAACACGATTCCCTTCATATTTAGGCTCTTGTGGATTCTCTATATACTGCACGCGCTTAACGTCTTTTGGCCAAAACGTAGCGACATCTATCTTATCGGCTTTCTCTCCGTTCACGAATATCTGCACAACCTCCCCTGATGCGGTTACTATCTTGCCGTCTTTTTCTTTCACAAACGGCAGATGCATCATCTTTATCAACGATGACGGACTATTGGCAAGTTGCTTTTCCTTTTTGTTTGGAATGACATTTATAACTCCATTCTCTATCCATCCGCGCTTCGATTTCACAATAACCTCATCAAGCGATTGGGTTTTGAGTGAATCTTGGGCTATCACCTCTACGCTGCAATAGGCCAAGAAACATAATATGATATATAAATGGAACTTCATGATTATATCGATTTTGTGTTAACATAATGTTCAAATATATCTAATATAATGTTGTCCTTATCAATATCTGTATAATGAAATATACATTCTTTGTCATCCAAAGCTTCCATAGCTCTTTGTTTACAACCTCCACCACAAATCGGAGCAATCCTACATATCATACAAATATCTTTTGACATTTTCGAATTATTACGCAACGCCAATATTTCTTTATTATATTTTACAGTTCCATCTATTCCCAAATATCCATATCTCCATTTTGACAATTCCCCGCATTCTTTGATTTCGAACAATTAGAAGATGTATTTATACAATTACCACCATTTTTTGATCTCGTGCATTTGGATGCAATAGAATTCGTACAATCTCCCCCATTACCACCCATAAAATTCATATTTGTCGATAACAGTACAGATTCACACTCTCCCACGTTAGAGTCAATCGGAAGACTCTCTATAAACGCCGCAATTCTTTTTTGTTTAGACTCCATTTTGTTTCTTGTTTAAAAGTTATATTTATAAAATTATCAAAAGGTATTTATTTTGTTTTTACACAAAAACCTTACCAAATAATTACAAATATAACAATACTTCTATCGGCTACATAAACTACATCTTTGAATTTAACTATTTTTATTTTATATTTAAACTCGCGAACAACAGCAATAAGCAATAATATACTAATTCCGTTAAGAGATTTCAGGATTCTTACAAGCTGCAAAATGTAAGTTAAAAAGGTTAGTAATGGGTTAACAACCGATGAAACTTGATATTATGCCACCGTAAAAAATGGAAAACGGGAAAATATCGAGAACGCGAACCCAAAAGAATGCCACGCAAACAGCGTTCATCTTTATTAAAAATATGAAAATAACCGGCTGATTATTCGTTAATTACACGGGTTTTGAGTATCTTTGCCCGAATTTATTTCAGATGTAGATTAAAACAATAAAGAATTTAGATGAACGTAATTACGAAAACAGTTCAATTGCCAGATGGAAGAACCATCTCAATTGAGACCGGAAAAGTTGCAAAACAGACCGACGGCTCTGTTGTCCTGAGAATGGGCAACACCGTACTGCTCGCAACTGTTTGTGCAGCTAAGGACGCAGTTCCGGGAACAGATTTCATGCCTTTGCAGGTAGACTATCGTGAGCAATACGCAGCAGCGGGACGTTTCCCGGGCGGCTTCACAAAGCGTGAGGGCAAGGCCGGCGATAACGAAATTCTCACATCGCGCCTTGTTGACCGTGTGCTCCGTCCGCTCTTCCCGAGCAACTACCACGCCGAGGTGTTTGTGAATGTGATGCTTCTCTCAGCCGACGGAGTAGACCAGCCGGATGCATTGGCAGGTTTCGCAGCTTCGGCAGCGTTGGCTTGTTCAGATATTCCTTTCGAATGCCCGATTTCTGAGGTTCGCGTTGCCCGCGTAAACGGCGAGTATGTCGTTGACCCGACATTCGAGCAGATGGCCGAGGCAGACATGGACATCATGGTCGGTGCGTCTGCCGAGAACATCATGATGGTGGAAGGCGAGATGAAAGAGGTTTCAGAGCAGGACCTTCTGGGTGCACTCAAGGTGGCTATGGATGCCATCAAGCCTATGTGCGAGCTACAGGTTGAGTTGAGCAAGGAACTTGGCAAGGACGTGAAGCGCGAGTACGACCACGAGGTGAACGACGAGGAGCTTCGCGAACAGATAAACAAGGAGTGCTATCAGCCGGCTTACGACGTTACGAAGCAGGCTCTTGAAAAGCACGCCCGTGCTGAGGCTTTCGAGAAAATCCTCGCTGATTTCCTTGAGAAATACGACGCTGCGCACGCAGACCTGACAGAGGACGAGCTTGAGGAGAAGCACGCTATGGCCGCACGCTACTACCACGACGTGGAACGCGACGCCATGCGCCGTTGCATTCTCGATGAGGGCATACGTCTCGATGGCCGTAAGACCGATGAGATACGCCCGATTTGGTGCGAGGTAAGCCCGCTGCCGATGCCTCACGGAAGCTCTATCTTCACTCGTGGAGAGACTCAGTCGCTCTCAACCTGTACACTTGGTACGAAGCTCGACGAGAAAATGGTGGACGATGTGCTTGACAAGAGCTACCAGCGTTTCCTCCTTCACTATAACTTCCCACCGTTCTGCACTGGTGAGGCTAAGGCTCAGCGTGGCGTAGGACGTCGCGAAATAGGCCACGGACACCTTGCATGGCGCGGATTGAAGGGACAGATTCCTGAGGATTTCCCTTACACTGTGCGCCTCGTTTCGCAGATTTTGGAGTCTAACGGTTCGTCTTCAATGGCAACAGTGTGCGCTGGAACACTCGCACTCATGGATGCCGGCGTTCCGATGAAGAAGCCGGTATCGGGTATCGCAATGGGACTTATAAAGAATCCGGGCGAAGAGAAGTATGCCGTTCTTAGCGACATCCTCGGCGATGAGGACCACTTGGGCGACATGGACTTCAAGACTACGGGTACGAAAGACGGTCTGACTGCAACACAGATGGATATCAAGTGCGACGGTCTGAGCTTCGACATCCTTGAGAAGGCACTCATGCAGGCTAAGGCCGGACGTGAGCACATCCTCGGAAAGATAACAGAAACCATCGCAGAACCACGTGCAGACTTCAAGCCGCAGGTACCGCGCATCGAGCAGATTGAGATTCCTAAGGAATTCATCGGTGCTGTCATTGGCCCGGGCGGTAAGATTATCCAGCAGATGCAGGAGGAGACCGGCACCACAATCACTATCGACGAGGTCGACGGTGTGGGCAAGGTTCAGGTGTCAGCACCTAACAAGCAGAGCATCGATGCTGCAATGGCAAAGATTAAGGGTATCGTAGCCATACCGGAAGTTGGTGAGGTTTACGAGGGAACTATCCGCTCGATAATGCCTTACGGTTGCTTCGTTGAGATTCTGCCGGGCAAGGATGGTCTGCTCCACATCAGTGAGATAGACTGGAAGCGCTTGGAGACTGTCGAGGATGCAGGATTGAAAGAAGGCGACAAGATTACCGTAAAACTGCTCGAAATCGACCCGAAGACAGGCAAGTATAAGCTCTCTCACCGTGTGCTTCTGCCGAAACCGGAAGGTTATGTAGAACGTGAGCGTCGCCCAAGACCGGAGCGTCGTCCGCGTCCGGACCGCCGTCAGGGAAACGGACAGCCGCATCGTGAAGGTCACCACGATGGCAACCGCGAGCCACGCGACTTCAACGGCTCTCTCGACCACGAGTAAATCATCGCATCTTTGCATATAAAGATGACTCATATAGGATGTGCCTGCAATACGGGCACATCTTTTTTTTGCGACAATAATCCAGAATGAGGCCTCATTTTATATGTCTGCACCGCCATTTAGTGAAGTTTATATTTCGAAATACACATTATCTCGGATTTTTCATGTACATTTGCAACAGCTTTAAGGCTTGGATAACAAGGACGATAACAAACAAGAAAGATTATGATAGAGATTACAGACAAAGTTTATTACGTAGGAGTGAACGACCGCAACAAGTCGTTGTTCGAAGGATTGTGGCCACTGCCAAATGGCGTTTCTTATAACTCGTATCTCATTGCCGACGAGAAAGTGGCACTGATAGATACGGTCGAAGTGGACTTTTTCTCCCAATTCATCGAGAACATACAGGCTGTTATCGGCGACAGGAAGGTGGATTATCTCGTAATCAACCACATGGAACCCGACCATAGCGGCTCTATCGCACTGATAAAGAAGTATTATCCCGAAATAGAAATCGTGGGAAACAAGAAAACCCACTGCATGATTGATGGATTCTATGGCATCAACGACAACGCAAGAGAGGTGAAAAACGGCGATTTCATCGACTTGGGAAGCCACAAACTGACGTTCGTACTCACTCCGATGGTACACTGGCCGGAGACTATGGTTACGCTCGATACGACGACAAACACGCTGTTCTCGGGCGATGCTTTCGGCTGTTTCGGTGCGCTCAACGGCGGAATAATCGACAAGGACATCAACTGCGACACATTCTGGCTGGAGATGGTGCGCTACTACTCCAACATCGTGGGCAAATACGGCGTGCCGGTGCAGAACGCGCTGAAGAAACTTGCGGGCGTGAAGCTCGATTATATCTGCTCGACACACGGTCCGGTGTGGCACGAAAACATAGATAAGGTAATCGGAATGTACGACCGTATGTCGAAGCAGGAGACCGAGGAAGGACTCGTTATCTGCTACGGCACGATGTATGGCAACACCGAGCGTATGGCCGAACACATCGCACGCGCAGCATCGGAGGCGGGAATAAAGAACATCGCGATATACAATATCTCGAAAACTCACCATTCTTATATTCTGCGTGACATCTTCCGCTATCGCGGACTGATTGTAGGCGCACCGACATACAACGCCGGACTGTATCACGAGATGGAGGTTCTGCTGAGCGAAATAGCAGGCCACGACGTAAAGAACCATCTCTTCGGCTGGTTCGGTTCGCACGCTTGGGCAAGTAAGGCCGTAGCGAAGATAGAGGAATGGAACAATAATCATCTGCATTTCGAGGCCGTAGGTGAGCCTGTCGACATGAAGCAGGCTCTCAACGATAACGTGAAGGAGCAGTGCGCGAAGCTCGGCAAGGCTATGGCAGAGGAGCTGAAGGCCCCCCTCTAATCCCCCCAAGGGGGGGAAGACCCAAGAGGTAAGAGGTAAGAAGTGAGAGGTAAGAGAAATGCTTTCTTTATTTCTCCTTCCTCCTATTACTCCCTATCACTCCCCATTACTCCCTATAATTATGAATAATCAAAAACAAAAAGGTAATCACTCCCCTCTCTCTTGGAGAGGGGGCGGGGGTGAGGCTGCCGATAAGCTGTATATGCGCCGCTGCATTCAACTTGCCCTTAACGGCAGACAGAACGCGCGGCCGAATCCGATGGTGGGTGCGGTGATTGTGCATGAGGGTCGTATCATCGGCGAAGGCTATCATGTGCGCTGCGGCGAAGGACACGCAGAGGTGAACGCTTTCGCATCGGTGAAGCCCGAAGATGAATGCAAACTGCCTGAATCCACCATATACGTGAGTCTCGAACCGTGTGCCCATTACGGCAAAACACCACCATGTGCCGACCTTATAATAAGGAAAGGTGTGCGCAGGGTGGTCGTAGGATGCGTCGACCCGTTCGCTAAGGTAAGGGGAAAGGGCATCAGCAAAATCCGCGAGGCAGGCATTGAGGTTACGGTCGGAGTGTTGGAGAAGGAATGCGAGAAGCTGAACAGCAGGTTCATGACATTTCATGAGCACCACCGCCCCTACATAATTCTGAAGTGGGCACAGACAATCAACGGTTTCATCGACGACAACGGGCAGGCTCTCGCCATATCTACGCCATTCACGAAGATGCTCAGCCACAAGCTGAGAGCCGAGAACGACGCCATTCTCGTGGGACGCGTAACCGACGAACGCGAGCATCCGGCACTCACGGTGCGCCACTGGGACGGCCCGAATCCTCGCCGCTTCGTGCTTTCCCACAACAATACCATCGAGTCAATCCTCGCCGAATGTCATGCCACGGGACTGCAATCGCTCATCGTGGAAGGCGGACAGAAGACCCACGAGGCTTTTCTCAGTGCCAGACTTTGGGATGAAATACGCGTGGAGACGGCTCCGATAACCGTCACGGGAGGCACTCCTGCGCCTACCCTGCCGGCGGATGCGAGGATTATCAGTCGTGAGACATACGACGGGAACACTATAACGACATTCAAAAAATGAAGATAGGGAATATTGAATTCGGGCAGAATCCGCTGTTTCTTGCCCCGATGGAGGACGTAACAGACATTGGTTTCCGTATGCTCTGCAAGCGGTTCGGGGCGGCAATGGTATATACTGAGTTCGTGTCGGCCGAGGCGTTGGTGCGCTCCATCAAGTCCACCGTAAGCAAACTGACTATTTCCGAGGACGAGCGACCCGTGGGAATACAAATCTACGGACGCGATTTAGACGCGATGGTAGAGGCTGCGAAGATTGTTGAGGAGGCTCGTCCTGACGTGATTGACCTGAATTTCGGTTGTCCTGTGAAGAAGGTTGCCGGCAAGGGAGCCGGTGCCGGTATGCTCCGCAACATCCCACTGATGCTCGAAATTACACGCGAGGTGGTTAAGGCGGTGAAGATTCCGGTAACGGTAAAGACCCGTCTGGGCTGGGACTGCAACAATATAATTATCACGGAGTTGGCCGAACAGCTTCAGGACTGTGGCATTCAGGCACTCACAATACATGGAAGGACGCGCAGCCAAATGTACACCGGCGAGGCCGACTGGACTCTGATAGGCGAGGTGAAGAACAATCCGCGCATACATATTCCAATCATCGGCAACGGCGACATAAAGACTCCTGAGCAGGCCCGCGAGGCTTTCAACCGATATGGGGTGGATGCCGTGATGGTGGGACGAGCCACTTTCGGCTGTCCGTGGATATTCAAGGAGATGAAAGAGTATATTTCTCCTTCCCCTCTCCCCTCTCCCTCCCTTACCTTAGATGACAAAATCGATATCTTGGAGGAGCAGCTTCGCATCAACGTAGAGCGCATCGACGAGTACCGGGGCATACTCCACACACGCCGGCACTTGGCATCCAGTCCGATATTCAAGGGCATCCCCGACTTCCGCCAAACCCGCATAGCCATGCTTCGTGCCGAGACCGTAGCCGACCTCACCGCCATTCTCGAAGAATGCCGTGTGCGGTTGAAGCCAGACAAGCAGTAGAAATAGCACAAAAATATTTTATTTTGCAAAATTATCGAGTCAAAAATTTGGTAGTTTCAAATAATCACCGTACCTTTGCAACGCTTTTAGAGCAAGGGCGTTTAGCTCAGCTGGTTTAGAGCATCTGCCTTACAAGCAGAGGGTCGGCGGTTCGAATCCGTCAACGCCCACTGGGGTGTACCCTGTAGTCTTTCGAGATTGCAGGGATTTTTTTTGCCCTTTACAATAAAAATTGCGCCTGCAATGACATATAATACTTATACATTGGGATGCGGACTGCGGGTGATTCACAGACATAGTGAGTCGCCTGTGGTGTATTGCGGATATCAGATTAATGCCGGAACGCGCGATGAAAAGCCCGGTGAAGAAGGCCTGGCGCACTTCTGCGAACACATAACGTTCAAAGGAACGGAGCGACGAAACGCCCTGAAGATAATCAACACGCTCGAAAACGTGGGCGGCGAGCTCAACGCTTACACGAACAAGGAGGAGACGGTATATTACGCCGCCGTGCTGAAAGAGCATCTGCCAAAGGCGGTCGACCTGCTCACGGACATCGTTTTCCACAGCATTTTCCCGCAGACGGAGGTCGAGAAGGAGAAAGAAGTGATTTGCGACGAGATTGAAAGCTACAACGATTCGCCTGCGGAACAGATATATGATGAGTTCGAAAACGCGCTGTTCTGCAACCATCCGTTGGGGCATAACATCCTCGGAACGGCGGAACGGGTGCGTTCATACACGTCAGACGACGCACAACGCTTCACCGGCAAGTTCTATACGCCGCAAAACGCTGTGTTCTTCCTATACGGAAACATCGATTTCCAAAGGCTCATAAGGTTGCTTGAGCGCGCTACTTCCGACTTCGCTGCCGCCCAACCGCTATGCCTTGACATTGCTCCGGCCGACATTTCGCCATACAAGGCGCAAGACATCGAGCTTCGACACGGCACTCATCAGGCTCACGTGATGCTCGGCAACCGTGCTTTCCGTGTGGGCGATGCACGCCGTATGCCTATCTATCTGCTTAATAACATACTCGGCGGACCGGGCATGAACGCTCGTCTGAACCTGTCATTACGCGAGCGTCACGGTCTGGTATATACCGTAGAAAGCTCTATGACAAGCTATTCCGACACGGGAATATGGGCGGTTTACTTCGGTTGCGACCCTCACGACGTGAACCGTTGCCTGCATCTTGTACGCCGGGAACTCGATAAGATGATGGAAAAACCGCTGACTGCGACGCGCCTCTCGGCAGCCAAACGACAGATAAAGGGGCAGATAGGCATTGCGTGCGACAACCGAGAAAGCCGCGCTTTGGACTTCGGCAAGACGTTCCTGCACTATGGTTGGGCCAAAGACATCGAATCGTTATACAACAGCATTGACGCTATCACGGCGGAAGAAATACAGCAAGTGGCCCGCGAAGTGTTCAATCCGGACAATATCACGCTGCTGAAAATCATTTAAGGTTATAAGGTTTCAGGTCGCTTCGCTTTCAGGTTTTGAGGTGAAGTTGGCTCATCCGATAAATACAGGGGGCAACCTATTTCGGTCGACCTGCATAGTACTATGGCACAATACTTTAGTAATTTGGGCGCAGTACTCGAGTAATTTGGGCGCAGTACTCAAGTAATTCCGGCCTGATTACTCAAGTATTTTGGCTTCAGTACTGGAGTAATCCGGCCTTAAATACTCTGAGCATGGCGTAAAGTGTGTGCAAAGGGCGACATAATATCTAATAAAAGACTTCCACTATATTTATCGGGTGGGCCGTGAAGTTACTCAAACAAGGACATAACAAAAAACCGTTTGATACTCGAATGCGTATCAAACGGTTTTTTGTTTACCTATATATAAAGGGAGTTTAAGACAACAAAATCACCTTACTCTCCACGACCTAAAACCTTATAACCTCAAAACTACATCAGTCCGAGCGCACGAAGAATGTCGTTCAAGTTTGCAACGACCATAAGGAGGATGAGCAGAGTAACACCCACATACTCAGCACGTATCATGAATGTTTCGCTCGGTTTACGTCGGGTAATAATCTCATAGAGCAGGAACAATACGTGACCGCCGTCGAGTGCGGGAATCGGAAGGATGTTCATGAACGCAAGCATAATGCTCAGAAAAGCCGTCATCTTCCAAAACATATACCAATCCCATACCGGCGGGAAGAGACTGCCTATTGCTCCGAAACCTCCAAGCGACTTCGCGCCGTCGGCGGTGAAGACATACTGCATATCACTGACGTAGCCTTTGAGCACGTTCCAACCGTATTTTACACCTGCCGGGAAGCTCTCGAGAAAGCCGAACTCATCGGTCTTAGGCGTGTAATAGTCAGCTATCGATGTCTGATATATACCGAGTTTCAGGTCGGAAGTGAGTACTGTTGTGAGCGTGTCAGGCTTTGCGGCATTCTGATGCTTAACCACAAACGTTGCCGTGCGCACCTTCAAAGAGTCTGCCGGAGTCTGTGCCTGCGTCATAATATCCTCTATTCTGCCCATCTCCGTGCCAAATTCATTCCACGAGTCTATGTTTTTTCCGTTCACGGCGAGTATCACATCGCCGGCCTTGATGCCTGCCTCAGACGCCGGAGAGTCCTTCGTTACATCCTTTATCTTAGCCGGAACGAACGGACGGACAAACGCCGGGTCAGCCTTCAACATATTAAGCAGGTTGAGTTCTTCCTTGATTGGAATTCTTACCGCCTTGCCGCCGCGCTTCACATCCACATATTCTGCTGTTGAAATGTCGCGGAACAGGTCGGCACCGAAGTCTTTGAATGCGCCTTTGTTTGTGCCGATGAGGATGTCATGGTCGTGAAATCCGAGTGCTTTGGCCTCGTTGTTGAACTTCATTCCCATATTCATGTCCTTCACCTGATAGTATGTGTCGCCCCAGACGAACATTATCATGGAATAGATGAAGAGCGCGAGCAGGAAGTTTACGAGCACTCCACCAATCATAATCAGCAGTCGCTGCCATGCCGGTTTGCTGCGGAACTCCCATTCTTGTGCCGGTTGCTTCATCTGTTCTGTATCGAAGCTCTCGTCTATCATACCGGAAATCTTGCAGTATCCGCCCAACGGCAGCCAGCCGAGACCGTATGTTGTGTCGCTGTTCTTGGGCTTCCACTCGAACAAATGAAACCAGGGATCGAAGAAAAGGTAGAACTTCTCGACTCTCACCTTGAAGAGTTTGGAGAAGAAGAAGTGGCCACCCTCGTGCATCAGAATAAGCAACGAGATTGCCAAAACAAACTGTAACAGTCTTATTAAAAATACTTCCATGTTGTTTTCTTATAAAAAAGCCTCACCCCCAACCCCTCTCCAAAAGAGAGGGGAGTGATGTGCTTTGTGGTTTGAGATTCTTGTTATTAATATATATATGTAATTATATCTATTTCTAAAATTTCCTAATTGCCTTTACACCTTATTTATATATATTCCCATAGAGAGTATCTACTCCCCTCTCTTTTGGAGAGGGGGCGGGGGTGAGGCCGTTAGATTAGGCTGCTTGCCACCCTCCTTGCCTCAGCATCCGTCCGTATGTATATATCATAGTCGGGAGCCTCAACGAAAGGCACACGGGCCATTGTCTGCTCGATGATTTCAGCCATTTGCAGGAACGAACATTGGCCTTTGCGGAACGCAAGGTTCACGATTTCGTTGGCTGCGTTAAGGATACACGGCATATTTCCGCCCTTCTTGATAGCCTCGAAAGCCAGTTCCAGACAGCGGAACTTCTTCATATCTGGCTCGAAGAACTCCAACGGACGGGCGAACAGGTCGAGACGGTCGCCGTTGAGGTGCAGTCTTTCAGGGAAAGAAAAGGCGTATTGTATCGGCATTCGCATATCGGGAACGCCAAGCTGGGCTTTCACTGAGCCGTCAACAAACTGTACGGCACTGTGAACGATGCTCTGCGGATGTACCAAAACCTGTATCTTGTCAGCCGGAACGCCGAAGAGCCATTTGGCTTCGATAACCTCGAAGCCTTTGTTCATAAGCGAAGCAGAGTCTATTGTAATCTTCGCCCCCATATCCCATGTGGGATGTTTCAGCGCATCAGCGGCTGTTACGCTCTCTATCTGCTCCTGCGAGAAGGTGCGGAACGGCCCGCCTGAGCACGTGAGGAGAATCTTTTCAATCTCGTTGTCGCCCTCTCCCACTATGCTTTGGAATATCGCCGAGTGCTCACTGTCCACCGGAAGAATCGGCACATGATTCTCTTGTGCGAGCTTGCAGATTAGTTCTCCGGCTACGACAAGCGTCTCTTTATTTGCGAGACAAATCTTCTTGCGTGCCTTGATGGCGTGTATCGTAGGCGAAAGGCCGGCAAATCCGACCATCGCCGTAAGTACCATATCGATTGGTTCGGCCTCAACAATCTCGTCCAATGCCTTCACTCCGGCATACACCTTTATGTCGGGAAGGTCGGCCAACGCCCCTTTCAAGTTGTCATAATAATCTTCGTTTGCTATCACCACAGCCGCGGGATTGAACTTACGGGCCTGTTCTGCGAGTTCTTTCCACCGGTTGTTTGCTGTGAGGCAGTAGGCTTCGTATCGGTCGGGATGCTGTTCTATCACATCGAGAGCCTGCGTTCCAATCGAACCGGTAGAGCCGAGAATACATATTTGCTGCTTCATATTTCTTTATTTTCTATTAAGAGGACATTCTTGAGGATGATGGATTGAGGATTGGGGATTGAGAAACGACATTATAGAAAGGTCTTAACTCCCGACCTCCTGACTCCAGTCTCCTTCCCTACAATTCCAAAATTCCTTCGGGCAAAGCCATTTCTATCTCATGGGAATCGGCATTTACAGACACGATAAGGTCTTCCGAAGCCGGCAAGAGCAGTTCTTTTCCGTCTTCGGTAAGCACTTCAAAGAGTAAGTTTATAGTGGAATCGTCAACGTGGGTGATTGTTCCGACAGCCTTTCCTGTACAAGAGTCGATGATGCGGAAGCCCACTATCTGCGCCCACGACAGTTGTTCGTCGTCGCCATCGGCATATTCCCGCATGAAATAGACATTGCATCCGGTGAGCGGACGAGCCTGTTCCTGGGTGTCGATGTCGCAGAATTTGACGAGAGCGACAGTATCGGAGCGGAACCGATACTCCTCAAAGAAGAAAGGAACAAGTATTCCGTCAATGTCGAGAACAAGGAAATCGGCATCCGTCCGGTCGAAAACATCATCAACGAACTGCAATGTCAGCTCACCTTTCACGCCATGCGGCTTACCAATCTTTCCTATCTTATAAACCTCTTCGCGGGTTATCATCCTCTTGTTGACTTGCTTTTATATTTCTCCAGACTATTGTTTACCACACGAAAACACATTGTTTATCATGCGCAAACATATTATTTATCACTCGAAAATCATTTGTTTGTTCGGCTGATGTGCGCTCCCAACGCGTTCAGACGGGCCTCAATGTTCTCATATCCACGGTCTATCTGGGCGATATTGTCTATCCGGCTCGTGCCGTTCGCACTCATGGCAGCTATCAGCAGGGCTATTCCCGCACGAATATCAGGACTTGTCATGCGTCCTGCGCGCAACGTTATCTTATGATCGTGGCCCACAACCACGGCGCGATGGGGGTCGCATAATATTATCTGTGCGCCCATATCAATGAGCTTATCTACGAAGAACAGGCGGCTCTCGAACATCTTCTGATGGAAAAGGACACTGCCACGGGTCTGCGTAGCCACCACAATGAGTACCGAAAGCAGGTCGGGCGTGAGTCCGGGCCACGGTGCATCGGCCAACGTCATTATCGAACCGTCGATAAACGAGTCCACTTCCATGCAGTCCTGACGCGGAATGACGATGTCGTCGCCTTCGATTTCCATTTTTACGCCTAAGCGTCTGAATGCGTCGGGGATGATTCCGAGGTCCTTCACCGACACGTCTTTGATGCGCATACCATCGCCCACCATTGCCGCCATGCCGATAAACGAACCTACCTCAATCATATCCGGCAGCACCTTGTGGCTCGTTCCGTGCAACTTCTCCACTCCAACAATCGTCAGGAGGTTTGATGCGATACCGCTTATCTGCGCTCCCATGCGGTTGAGCATATGACAGAGCTGCTGAATGTAAGGCTCACACGCCGCGTTATAGATTGTCGTAGTGCCCTTAGCCAGCACCGCCGACATTATTATATTGGCCGTTCCAGTTACCGAAGCCTCGTCGAGCAGCATATAAGTACCCGTCAGTTGGTTTGCCCTTATCTCATAAACGTTGCGGTTGTCGATGTGAACGAACTCCGCGCCGAGATACTTAAAGCCGAGGAAATGGGTGTCGAGACGTCGCCGACCGATTTTATCGCCGCCCGGTTTAGCCACCACCGCCTTGCCGAAGCGGCCCAGCAACGGACCAATCATCAGCACGCTACCGCGCAAAGAAGAACATTTCTTGACGAAATCGTCGCTTTCTAAATAATCAAGATTAAGCTCGTCGGCCTTGAAAGAATAAGTGCCGTGCTCTAATTTCTTCACCTTCACGCCGATGTCGCAAAGCAGTTTGATGAGATTATTCACGTCGAGAATGTCGGGAATATTCTTTATTATCACTTCTTCGGCAGTCAGGATAGCCGCGCAAATAACCTCCAGCGCCTCGTTTTTCGCGCCCTGCGGAGTGATGGAGCCTGTCAGTCTGTGACCACCTTCTATGATGAATGAGTCCATTTTCTATATAGAGTTAGGTTGTGGAATATAGGAGTTGAGCCTTATTTATCTTCTCTTGCGCTTCGGCTCGACCGGTTCTCTGTTCTCTATCTTCCGGAACTTGAAGGTAGACAGGTCGAGTTGTATCACCCCGTCGGTAAGTCTGGCGAGGTCGGACGCCACTTTCTCGTCGTCGCACGAGCCATGACTCCACAACACGAGCGACCTTTTCATCTGATTCGCAGCGAGGGCCGTCAGCGCATCGCGCTCTGCTCCCGGCTCCATTGTCTTCAGTTTCTCGAACATATCGCCCATCATGCGGCCATAATGGCGCACGCTGTTGACCTTAGTCGGATAAGATACCGGCTCCGGCTTACCAGCCAACTTCAGAGCTTGAGCCACATCATACGGATAGTCGATATCCAGCCGGAAACCGCTCATAATGGCGAGATGATCCCAAAGTTTCTGCATATAGTCGCCGCTCTCCCTGTGTTGCGGATTCATACGCGCCATGATGCTCACTATTGTCTCTGCGCAGCGCTGGCGTTCCTCCTTTGTAGGCAGACCGATGGCGTGTTCCACCATCTTCTGTATCTCTCTTCCATACTCCGGCAAGACCAGTTTGTCGCGCTGGGTGTTATAGTCCAATCCTTCTATATTCATATTGTAGAATGTATTTCTGTTTATTTTCAATCTGCCTTACAGCAGTTTCTTCGGTGTCTTCGCCACGAAATCCTTGAGATAGGCGGGCACGAAATAGGCCACGTCCTCGAACTTTTCCGCCACGGAACGCTTCTCGGCCAGCGGAAACATATTCTCGGCCAGCGGCTCGATACCGCTTATCAGGTGTGCGTTCGGATGATTGATGGTGTCCATACACTTGGCCGCGCCGTTGCCGAAAAAGTACACCGGACCTTTATCTAAATACTCCTTGTAGGTCTCTTCCGTTACAACGTCGGCCTGAATGGGGCGCACAGTATTCAGCGCGCGGTCGAAAATCTGCGCATAGACTTCCATCCTACGGGCGTCTATCATAGGACAGAGCAGCGCATCGTCCTCTATCTCGTACTTTCCGAGCAGCACCGGCACGCACAATATCTCCAATGTCGGCACTCCGATAAGTTTCAGTCCGCGTCCGTAGCAGATGCCTTTCGCCATCGACGTGCCTATCCTCAGTCCGGTATATGAGCCGGGACCGCTGCTCACGGCCACCGCATCAAGGTCGATACCGTGTCCGTCTACATACGAAATGGCCTCGTCCACATACACGCCGAGCTTCACCGCATGGTTAGGGCCGCTGTGGTCGTCTTTCCTAAAAACACAGAGGCCGTCGCGGCTCACGGCAACAGAACACACGTCTATGCTCGTTTCGATATTTAATATACAAGACATATACAAGCTGGTTTATATCAAAATAAAGTGCAAATTTACGCTTTTTTCAGTCAAAAATAGTACTTTTGCATAAATTTAACGTGCAAGATATATGATACTATCAATGACGGGATACGGCAAAGCCGTAGTAACTTACAAGGAAAAGAAGATAAACGTCGAGGTGAAATCGCTCAACAGCAAGACTCTCGACCTGTCTGTACGCATCGCTCCGCTATACCGCGAGAAGGAAATGGAGATAAGACAAACCGTGGCTAAGGCCACCGAACGGGGCAAGGTGGACTTCTCCATCTGGATTGAGAAGGACAACGTGGTGGACGCTACGCCTATCAACGCCTCATTGCTCGACAACTACTATCATCAGATAAAGGAAATCTCGGCGAAAACGGGCATCCCCGAGCCGCAGGACTGGTACGCCACACTGCTCCGTATGCCTGACGTACTGACCAAGACAGACGTGGAAGTGCTCGAAGACGGGGAGTGGGAGGCCGCACGCGAGGCCATCGACGAGGCGCTGCAACAGCTCTGCGACTTCCGCAAACAGGAGGGCGCGGCACTTCAGAAGAAGTTCACCGAGAAGATAGACAATATCGCCGAGTTGCTGAAAAGCATCGAGCCATACGAGAAGTCGCGCGTGGAGAAAATCCGTTCTAAGATTGTAGACGGTCTGAAAAACATTCCGGAGGTGGACTACGACAAGAACCGTCTGGAACAGGAACTGATTTATTACATCGAGAAACTCGACATCAGCGAGGAGAAACAGCGCCTCGCCAACCACCTGAAATACTTCCGCGAGACTATGGATGAGGGCCACGGACAAGGCAAAAAGCTCGGTTTCATCGCTCAGGAAATGGGTCGCGAAATCAATACAACAGGCTCGAAGAGCAATCAGGCCGAGATGCAGAACATCGTGGTGAAGATGAAAGACGAGCTTGAACAGATCAAGGAGCAGGTACTAAACGCGCTATAAGGAAATGGAAACAAAGGTTATCATCTTCTCCGCACCAAGCGGAAGCGGCAAAAGCACCATCATCTCATGGCTCATGCAGCACGAGGAGCTGCGCCTGAAATTCTCTATTTCGTGTACAAGCCGACCGCCACGCGGACAGGAAAAGCACGGCGTGGAATACTTCTTCCTGTCGCCAGATGAGTTCCGCGAACGCATTGCGGCCAACGAGTTCCTTGAATACGAGGAGGTTTATACCGACCGTTTCTACGGTACGCTGACCTCGCAAGTGGAAAAGCAGTTGGCCGAAGGTCAGAATGTGGTGTTCGACGTAGACGTAAAGGGTGGCGTAAACATCAAAAAGCACTATGGCGACCGCGCACTGAGCATATTTATCCAACCACCGTCGATAGCCGAGTTGCGCCGCCGTCTCGAAGGCCGCGCCACTGATTCGCCCGAGGTTATCAACGACCGCATAGCCCGCGCGGAGTTTGAACTGGGCTTCGCCGACAAGTTCGACCGCATCGTCGTGAACGATGATTTGGAGAAAGCAAAGGAGGAGACGTTGGAAATAGTGAGGGGATTCTTGGCCCCCCTGCCCCCCGGTGGGGGGAAGGAGTAGACAGGAGACGGGAGTTCTGGAGCTCAGACATTACTCCCTATCGCTCCCTATTACTCTTGATTATTTCTTTTGGCCGCAACAGGTTGGCGGCCCTACAACCTTTATGCTGCATTTCTCTCACCTCTCACTTCTTACCTCTTACCTCTAATAAGATCATGCTCATCGGTATCTACGGCGGTTCCTTCAACCCCATACACAACGGGCATATAGCCCTTGCGCGCAGCTTCCGCACGAAGGCTGCGCTCGACGAGGTATGGTTTGTGGTATCGCCACAGAACCCTTTTAAGGTCAACGACACATTGCTCGACGACCGCAAACGCTTCCTTATTGTGGAGGAGGCGCTGAAAGACGAGCCGGGACTTGTGGCCTCCGACTACGAGTTCCACCTGCCCCGCCCTTCCTATATGTGGAACACCCTGCAATCCTTGAGCCGTTCCTATCCCCAGCACACGTTCACCTTACTTATAGGTGGCGACAACTGGGCGGCTTTCGACCGCTGGTATCATGCCGACGACATCCTGCGCACATACCGCATAGCCGTATATCCGCGCCGGGGCGATACCATCCGACAGGCCGACCTGCCCGACAACGTGATGCTCCTCGACACCGAACTCATAGACATCAGCAGCACAGAGATTCGCCAACGCATAGCCGAGGGATTGCCGATAGAGTCGCTTGTGTCCCCCTCTGTTGCGGAGATTATCCATAACGAAAATCTCTATCGGGAATTATAAGTATAAAACAATAAAGGGAAGACCAATTTCGGCCTTCCCTTTATTGTTTTAACAGCTCATTATTTAGGGTTTTCGGGTTCGGGCGTGATTTATAATCCGCCCGATTGGAGTATAAGGATTTTCAATCCGCTTAAATAATATATATCGGTATTAGGCGCATTACAAATGCTGATACTCCCAGGAAGCGGATTGCAAATCCGCTTCAACGCTGGTTGGCGGCCCTACCTCCCATTTCATTCTGTTAGGCCCTACCCCCCACCGGAGGGCAGGGGGGGGGCTCTATTTTACTTGTTCCTTTGTTACCTTCCCACCGCGCACTACGATATATACGCCCTGCTTCGGGTTGTTCACGCGAACGCCCTGCAAGTTGTAATATACCGGAGCCACTTTGCTATCCGTCTCAACGCCTTCCACTCCTAACGTTCCGGCCTTAGCCACCGTTATCTTCATTTCCTTGAAGTCGGCGATGATATCATACGTGCCGGGAGCAACAGCCCATGAATATGCAGACGAGGCATTAACTCCGACAGCAAATTTCTTCATTCCTATTGGAGCACCCACCGTAACAAGAGCATTATTCGTCATAGCGCCATATCTGTCGCTACCGTTTATTACAGCATCCCATTCTGACGAGCTGCCGGTAGTTCCGAGAGCCGTAACAAACGAGAAGAAACCGAGGTTGGGGTTCTTAGAATCACCTGCATCAGTGATGGTTACATCTTGTGCGGTGAACGTAGAGCCGTTCTTTGTCATCTCAATTCCCTTATTGGTTTGCCAAGATCCTGCAGGAATGTTACCCATCAGATAGAGTTTGGCCGGAGTCTCAACTTCATCACCGCCGGAAATACCTCCCTGTATGTCGGTTTTTGTCCATACACAATAGCCATCACCCGTAGCCTTGATGTCGGCGTTGGTATATCCCGACGGAGAATCCATAGCAGAACCGATTTTTACG
Source organism: uncultured Prevotella sp. (assembly GCA_900547005.1). Classification (GTDB taxonomy): domain Bacteria; phylum Bacteroidota; class Bacteroidia; order Bacteroidales; family Bacteroidaceae; genus Prevotella. Next base: position 1,002 of record URER01000029.1, on the reverse strand, counting down.
ACCAGCTTGCCTTTGCTTCCCGTAACCTCTGCCATATAGCAGTCTTTTGCTGTTTTCAAGACTTTTACCGAACTGGTGTTGCTAAGGCCTACCGAGTTGCGGATGTTGATAAGTGTCTGTATGGCTGTCTTGTTCTGCTTGTAGTGAGGCAGGAAAACGCAAGGCGTGCCCGGAGAGCAAAGCATGAAAGCATTCGCAGCCACAACATTACCGGTGAACTTGCTGCCGTCGCGGTATGTATCGTGGTTGTCGATGAAGGTTACAGCATACTGCGGGTATCCGGAATGAATCATACCTGCCGGCTGGTCAGTCGTTCCGTTTGCCTTCCATACGAGTTCTGTCATATTGTTTGTAGAGAATGCCTTGTTGACCTGATATTTGAACGGGAAGTCGAACGCGGCCGACTGCTTGCCCGTCGCATCAATCCATCCTTTCACGTTGTCATAGCTGCCGTCCCAATATTCGCCGACACTATATTGTGGTTTGCTGTATTCGTTATACATTTTAGTATATTGTCCTGCATAGCCTTTCACCATGTCATAACGGAATCCTACGTAGCCTAAGTCTTTGAGCAGGAACTTGCAATAGTTCTTGCAGTTGTTCTGAACATTGGCGTTGGTGTGGTCGAGGTCGCGGGCTCCGTTAAAATCATCACCTGTATCGGGAGCTCCCGTAGGCTTTGCCTGACCGGATGCGTTCCTGACTTCGTCTGTGCTACAGATACCTTCCGGACCTATTTTCCATGTCTGTCCGTTCCATACTTCACTTGGGAAATCCGTCCAGTTGGTAACACCGTTACGGTGGTTTATTACAACATCGGCTATGAATCCTGTACCTTTTGCCTTATAGGTTTTAATCATAGAGCGTAGTTCTGCCTCCGTACCAAACGATGAGTTGTGATTGGTAAACCAATATTGCGGCATATAACCCATGTTATTGCTGGTTCCGCAATGACCTGAGTTAGGAATCCAGATAAGTTTGAAGTACTGGCTCAACTCGTCT
>URER01000028.1 GCA_900547005.1 uncultured Prevotella sp. | reverse complement strand
TTTACACCATATAAAAAAAAAGAGGCTGCGCCTATTTTGACACAGCACCTTTTTCGTATTATTCGTATTTTATTTATTATTCTTATTCTTATTCTTGATCTTCTCAACGTATGCGTCTATTGCGGCAACTGCTGTGATATTGACCACATCCCTTACAGAACATTCTGAGTCTGTGAAGTGGATAGGTTTGTTGAGTCCCATCTGTATCGGGCCGATGATTTCCACGTCATTGCTTAGCATCTGTAACAGCTTGAATGATGAGCGGGCACTTGTCAAATTAGGGAAAACAAGTGTGTTGACATCTTTGCCTACCAGTTTTGAGAATGGATATTTCTGGTCTCTCAACTCTTTATTCAATGCATATCCGATTTGCATCTCACCGTCTACGCACAAGTCTGGATTCTCCTCATGCAATCTTGCTACGGCGTTTTTCACTTTTATGGAGCCGGCCGTCTTGTCCGAACCGAAGTTCGAGTAGCTTATCATGGATATTATCGGTTGCTCGTTGAAGAATGAAACAGTATGCGAAGCAAGTTGTGTTATATCCACCAAATCCTCAGTTGTCGGGTCGCTGTTTATGAGTGTATCACCGAGATAGAGAGCTCCCTTAGGGCTATTCACGATGTGCATAGTGCCAAAGGTTGAGTGTCCGGGACGTATTCCTATGACATCTTTTGCCACTTTCGTCGTGTTTGAGTATTTTGTGTATAATCCTGTGATAAAAGCATCGGCATCACCGGTTTCGACCATCATCATTCCGAAATAGTTGCGTTCATACATCTTGTCGTATGCTTCCTGGAATGTATAGCCTTCGCGGGCGCGTTTTTCGGCAAGGTGTTTTGCGTATGTTGCACGTCGTCCTTGCTCGTGGTCTGCGCGCATATCTATCAACTCTATGTCTGTGAGGTCGAGTTTCAAGCGTGCGGCCATACGTCTCAAACGGTCGGGGTTACCCAGAAGGATAGGTTGGCATATTCCTTCCGACTTCGCCTGTACTGCTGCTTTCATCATGGTGTTGTGCTCACCTTCGGCGAATACAATGCGTTGTGGATGCTTTGCAGCCGTGAGATGCAAGTTGCGTGTAAGTTTTGTTTCCTGACCGAGAAGCTGACGCAAGTTCTGCTTGTAGTGTTCCCAGTCCGTAATCTCAGTTCTTGCCACGCCGCTTTCGATTGCCGCTTTTGCCACAGCTGAACTAACTTCCGTAATCAGTCGTGGGTCGATAGGTTTTGGTATAAAGTATTGTGGGCCGAAACTAAGGTCGTTAACGTGATAAACCTCGTTAACCACATCCGGAATCGGTTGCTTTGCCAAGTCTGCAATAGCGAGTACGCCTGCCATTTTCATTTCTTCGTTGATGGCACGTGCGTGTACGTCAAGAGCTCCACGGAAGATATAAGGGAAGCCGATAACGTTGTTTATCTGATTAGGGTAATCACTGCGGCCGGTAGAAATAAGTACATCAGGGCGTGCGGCCATCGCGTCTTCGTATGAAATTTCCGGAACAGGATTTGCCAATGCGAATACTATTGGTGATGCGGCCATAGAACGCACCATATCTTGTGTGAGTACGTTACCTTTGGAGAGTCCGACGAATACGTCAGCTCCTTTTACAGCTTCTTCCAAAGTGTGCACATCTCTTCTGTCTGTGGCGAAAAGAGCCTTTTGCGGTGTAAGATTTGTGCGGTCGGAAGTGATAACACCCTTAGAGTCCAGCATTACGACATTCTCTTTGCGGACGCCAAGTGCCACATAAAGTTTTGTGCATGAAATAGCGGCAGCACCGGCTCCGTTGACAACGACCTTTACCTTAGTAATGTCTTTGCCTGCTACTTCCAAAGCATTTTTCAGTCCGGCAGCAGATATAATGGCTGTTCCATGCTGGTCATCGTGCATAACCGGAATGTCGAGCGATTTTTTTAAGCGTTCCTCTATCTTGAAACACTCAGGCGCTTTGATGTCTTCAAGGTTGATGCCACCGAACGATGGTGCTATTCTTTCTACCGTTTCGCAGAATTTATCGGGGTCTTTCTCATCAATTTCTATGTCGAACACGTCTATTCCACCATAAATCTTAAACAGCAATCCTTTACCTTCCATTACTGGCTTGCCGCTTATAGCACCTATATCTCCAAGTCCGAGTACAGCCGTACCATTACTTATTACGGCAACAAGGTTTCCTTTGTCTGTATATTTATATACATCATTCGGAGTCTGTTGTATCTCCAGGCATGGATATGCCACACCTGGCGAATATGCAAGAGACAAGTCTGTTTGTGTGTGATAGGGTTTTGTCGGTTTTACTTCAATCTTTCCCGGGCGGCCGTTTGAGTGATATTCTAATGCCGCCTCTTTCGTAATCTTTACCATAGTGTTATCTTGTTGTTTCTATTTTGCACAAAAAATATATGTATGTGCAAAGGTAATAAAAACTATATTAAAAGATTTAGGTTTATAAAAGTTTTTTGTAATTTTGCACAAAATTACATTCTTATACGTAAAACATGAAGGTTGATAATTCTTATAGGCAGAATTTGAAAGTAAAAATCGTAGCAACCGCAACGTCAATGTTTTATAAAAATGGAATAAAATCTGTGAAGATGGATGATATTGCCAATGCTCTTTCTATATCTAAACGTACGCTTTATGAGATTTATGACAACAAAGAGGATTTGCTATATGAAGTTGTTTGCACTCACGAGCTTGAGACTCGCAATCGCATGAAACAGCTTAATGAGTCCGGAGCTAATGTAATGGATATCTTGATAGGATATTTGAAAGACTCTTTGGTGGAGTTGGGCAAAATAGAGCCAATCTTTTTAGAGGAAATCCGTAAATATCCTAATGTGATGATGCAACTCAAACAGACAAAGGAGATGCGGCGGAAAGAGGCTATTGCGTTCTTTAAGCGAGGGGTAGACGAAGGATATTTTTTGGAGAATGTAAATTTTGAAATTCTGAGAACACTTAGTGATTTAGCCATGTCTGGTGCAATGAGCTCTTCATTGGATAAGAAATATGACATCAAAGAGCTTTTTCACACTTTCACATTTTTATTTATTAGAAGTATATGTACGTTGAAAGGCATTAAGGTTCTCGATGATTTTAATAATAATATAAGGTGAACAAGATGAGAGACAATACACAAAAAACATTTATTTTTGTCGGACTTATATTCTTGATATTATTATTGCTTCATTTGTTGCCGTCATTGAGTGTTTTCGATACGCCTCTTCGCAGGGTCAGTATTCTTAGCGAAATATCGGATTCCCCACTCGATAAAGAACAAAAAGATGTAATACCAAAACCGGTAGAGCCGAAGAGAGAAGCTCTCGTAAGTACGGATAAAAACGGCAAGAAGATTAGTTTTAAGGAGAATTGGCCTAAAGGCGTGCAACGTATTGTTGACTTTTCAAATGGAAAAGCCGGCGGAATGGCTCATTTCTATGCACTTCTCGATTCGCTTTCACGTCACAAATCCATAGGCAGGCCTGTGCGTGTGGCATATTATGGCGATTCTTTTATAGAGGGAGACATCCTTGTTTCCGACTTGCGCGAGCTTATGCAAGCCCGTTATGGAGGATATGGAGTGGGATGGATAGATGCCGGCAACGAACTGAATAAATATAAACGCACCATCATGCACAGCTTCTCCGGCCTGACAGAACATATGGTTATGAAGCGCGACAGTTATACTTTTGCGAATGGAGGTATAGCAGAACGCTATTATCCGATGGCTTCCGGTGCAAGTGTCAGTTTGCATTCAAAGGCGGAATATCCCCATGTGGCTAAGTGGAATGTAGCCCGTCTCTATTGCAAAGCGCCAGCAGGACTTAGTATAAATATGTCTGTCGATGGTGGGACTTCCTCGTTTAGGTCTCTTGGAGCTGCATCCGGTTTGCAGGTTGTTGAGACTAAACAGTCAATGAACAATATTCATTATTCACTTTCCGGAAGTGGAGCTACCTTGTTTGGCGTAGCCTTAGAGTCGGATAATGGCATCGTAATCGATAATTTTAGTATGCGAGGTTCGTCTGGAACCACATTGTCGAAGATTCCGGAAGCCACTTTGTGCGATTTCAATAGCAAGCGTCCATACGACCTTATTATATTACAGTTCGGTATGAATGCCATTACTGCTAAATCAACGGGCAAACAAGTTGAGGCGTATATGCAGTCGATGAAGTCTGTAGTGGCTCACTTCAAGAAATGTTTCCCCGAAGCCAGTCTGCTCATAGTGAGTACACCCGACCGTGGAACACACACGTCAAACGGAATCGGGACAATGCATGGCGTAGAGATGTTGGCCGGATACCAAGAGAAGTTGGCGTCAGAGAGTGGGGTAGCGTTTTATAATCTGTTCTTGGCGATGGGTGGCGAAGGCTCTATGGGACGCTTGACCGGACAGGGGTGTGGCTCAAAAGACTTCGTACACATTAATTATAAAGGTGGAAAGATAATATCGAAACACATTTTCGACTCGTTTGTTGCAGGACAAAAGAACTGGACCAATAGGCAGAAAGCTATAAAAGAAAGCATGGAATAATGGATGTATTATATAAGATTCTAAACATACTTCAGTATAACCCCAAAGAACCGATGATATTCTCTTCGGGAATCTTCTTGGCGTTATTTGTTATTTTCACATTATTATATATGGCTCTGAGAAAGAAGCTCACGGCAAGATTGTTGTTCGTGACCTTGTTTTCTTACTATTTCTATTATAAGAGCAGTGGCCTGTACTTCTTCCTTTTGGGAGTTGTTACGGTCAGCGACTACTATATAGCTAATGCCATAGCGCGCCGAAAAGGTAATAAGAAAGCGCAAAAGTGGCTGATTGCTTTGAGTATGGTCATTGATTTGGGACTGTTGTCATACTTCAAGTACACCAATTTCTTGGCGGGAATGATTTCGCAGGCTATTGGCAATAACTTCCAACCGTGGGATATATTCCTTCCTGTGGGCATCAGTTTCTTTACGTTTCAGAGCATGAGCTACACCATAGACGTCTATCGTGGCACGCTGAAGCCGTTGCCTTCATTGCTCGATTACGCATTCTACGTGTCTTTCTTCCCGCAACTTGTCGCCGGCCCTATTGTAAGAGCGAGCGATTTCGTGCCACAGATACGCAAACCGCTTTGCATCACGCCAGATATGTTTGCGCGCGGAGTTTATTTTGTGCTTATCGGATTGTTCAAAAAAGCTGTAATCAGCGATTATATAAGCCTTAATTTCGTTGACCGTATATTCGATAACCCGACGTTGTTCTCGGGTGGCGAAATTCTGTTGGGATTGTATGGTTACAGCATTCAGATTTATTGCGATTTCTCTGGATATAGCGATATGGCAATCGGCATTGCTTTGTTGCTTGGTTTCCACTTTCCTATAAACTTCAACGCTCCGTTCAAGGCCGACTCACTTTCCGACTTCTGGCGGCGCTGGCACATATCCTTGTCTTCTTGGATTCGCGATTATGTCTATATTTCTTTGGGAGGAAGCCGTGTGGGCAAGGTCAGAATGTATGTTAATCAGATGATAGCCATGACGCTTTGTGGCCTTTGGCACGGTGCAAGTCTCAACTTTGTTATTTGGGGAGCTGTGCATGGAGCGCTTGTTTGCATACATAAATTCTTCTCCCAGGTTGTCATGCGCCACGACAGACATTATCATCCGGCCGGCATCCGCCGTTTCTTTGCCGTGATAATCACTTTCCATTTGCTGTGTCTTACTTGGATTTTATTCCGCAACCAAGACTTTACGGTAGCTCATACAATGTTCGACAGGCTGTTTACGAAGTTCGAGCCAGAGCTTTTGCCGCGTGTCATTGAGGGGTATAAGTATGTGTTCATGATGATTGCCTTTGCCTTTATCACTCATTGGTTGCCTTCATCATGGGAAGAAAAGATAGTTCTCGGAATTAAAAAGGGTGGAGTAGTGGTTGCGGCCTTACTTGTAGTTGCTGTGATTTATATCGTGATTCAGGTGAAGAGCAGCGAAGTTCAGCCGTTCATCTATTTCCAGTTCTAAGCCGTTTAGATATTCCCCTAACTTGCAAAGAGATTGTGTTTGCATTTCTGTCGCATGGTGAAGCTCGGGTAATTTGGGCGTAGTATTTGAGTATTTTGGGCGTAGTACTTGAGTATTTTGGGTGTAGTACTTGAGTATTTTGGGTGTAGTACTTGAGTATTTTGGGTGTAGTACTCGAGTAATTCGGGCTTGATTATTTGAGTATTTTGGGCTTAGTACTGCACTGTTTGTGTCGTTTAAGATTTTTCTTAACCGTATCTTAAATAATATTTGCTTCCATATATTTGCTTATTTGTTTTTATTTTCATATTTTTGCACCCAAGATTTGGGCGCGTCCCATATCCAATTTAATGGAAAAGAAGCGTTATGCTTATATCGGGCAAATGAAAACGTAGGAAACTTTCAAAGTGTCGGAAGATTGAGCATAGTGGTTCGCACGTATAGCGTGTGGGCTGCTATCATCATATCTTGACACTTGGGTTTTTCCTACGACCTTCATTTGAAGACGTGGTGCATACAGTCCCGCGCTTCTACCTTTATAATCGCATCCTGTTGGGATTGTAGGGTGCGTTGAACTAATGCAATTTATGAAAAGCAGAAAATTATTACTTATGTTCTTCATGCTGTTTGCCTTTATGCAACAGGCACAGTCGATGCAGATTTTCGTGAAGACGCTGACGGGCAAACACATTATTCTTGAGGTAGAGCCAACAGACAAAATTGAAGACGTAAAGGCTAAAATCCAAGATAAGGAAGGCATACCCGTGGAGTTTCAAAGACTGATATTCGCAGGAAAACAGCTCGAAGACGGTTACACTTTGCAGTACTACAGCATCCAAAAGGACTCCACCCTCCACTTGGTTCTTATGACAACACCTGTTGATATATCAGAAGGAGCGGTATTTATAGATGGAGATGCAAAGTGTTATACACAGAATGGCGAGACGAAACCTTACAAATATATAATATCACTGACAGGAACGCTGGAAGCAACAGAGACGGTTGTAACGATAAGTGGCGGTACTGAGGAAGAGCCCTTGTGGGTGGAATTTAACGATTTGAATGCAATTGCCACGGGAAATCAATGTAATGGGGTTAATATCTCTGACGGATTGTATGTGAATGTGATACTTAGTGGAACGAGTACGTTGCGTGGCGGCGACTCCGCTGCCGGTTTGAGAGTCGCTACCTCATATACAGAAGAAGGTACACCGCTAATACCCACATTGAATATAAGTTCGTTTGGCACAGGAACTTTGAACGCTTCGGGAGGCTTTGAATTGTCGGATGACATGGGTGGCGGTGCCGGAATAGGCGGAAACATATATGAGAATCCAGGCAATATATTTATAAACGGTGGTACAATCGTCGCAACCGGCTGCAAAGGCGGTGCGGGAATTGGTAGCGGATGGATATGCACCAAAGACAGGAACACACGTTGCGGTCGTATTGCCATAAATGGCGGAAATGTTACGGCAGTGTACGGAGGCGACGGACCGAGTACTGATGGCTGCGGCATATCAGTTGGTACAGATGTCGGTTCGGCTAATAACTACTTGTTGTTCTATGCTTCTGAGTCTGCAATATTCACGGGAACACTGAAAGAGAATGTTGTAATAACGGATAAGGACGGCAATTTCAGTGCGCAGGCCACACTGTTTGGAGGAAACGAGACCGGCTCAGAAGGACCGATAATGTCGAATGCTATCCTCGAAGACAATGCGGTTGCGTTTACCAATAGCCTTGCTCTTGCTGACTATATAAATAATATGGTGTTGCGCAAAGGTACGTATGACGGAGTGGAATATACAGATAACATCTGTCGCAAACTTAATCTTGTAGACGGAAAGCCATTCTTTACGCCTGAAGACTTCACTGCAGAGGAAGCCCGCTTCACGGTAAATACAGATGAAGGCTTCGTTTATGCCGACGGTAAAAACGGATGGCAAACGCTCTGTCTGCCTTTCAGCGGAGACTTCTATGCCGATGATGTGATGGTGAAACCATTCGCGAGTCTGCAAGATACAGAAGGACAGTTCTGGCTGAAGACGTTCTCCGGAGCTTCAAGCGATAATGTTCTTGGCTTCGATTTCAAGACTTCGGTAGAAGCAGGTGTTCCGTATATCTACGCATTACCGGGCGAGAAGTGGGGCGTTGAGAACTCTATGATAGGCAAAACGATTTCTATACGTGCGACGAATGCAACGGTGAGCATGGCTGTAAATAAGGCCGAAGGTCGTGAGTACGTATTCGTTGGCGGCTTTATGGATGCGGTACCTGCCGGTGAAGACATCTATTCGTTGAACTCGCAGGGCAACTTGTTCGAACTCGACTTGATTGGAAAGTATAGACCTTTCCGTGCTGTAATAACTACGGTCGGCAGTGTGATGGAAGCGAAACCGGCATTATTCATTGGCAGTAACGTTCCGACGGGAATACGTTTGCCGGATGGAAGCATTGTCGGAGCATCACAATGTGACGGAAAGATATACGACATCAGCGGTAAGCGAGTAGACACCATGCGCTATGGAAACGTGTATATAAAGGATAATAAGAAAATCTTAAATAAGTAATGCTATGAAGAAAGAATATATAAAACCGAAAGTTACATTGGTTTCCTTAACAGATGAAGTAATGTTTAATGGTGCCTCACAAAACGATCCGGGAGTGTCTGGTGCAAGGGAAATAAGGACTTATGATGATTTTTGGGAATACGAGAGACCTATACGATATGAAAGGTATCAGCCATTCAGCGATTACGATGAGTACATAGAATATAATTACAGCTTGTGGGATTGATATCTGTAATATAAAAAGTAAACGCCCGTGGGATATTATCCTGCGGGCGTTTACTTTTTATAGTTTGCTTTTTCCCTATATAAAGTATAGAGAATATTTTGTTATTCCTTTATCATCTCTACGGAGCGGCGGATGAAACTGTCGAGAGCAGCACCCTTAAGCATACCGTTTTGCAACAAAGCGAGGTCGATAATCTGATGAACGATGTTGTTGTCCTTTGCGTATGAGGCGATGATGGCGTTCTTCTTGCTCTTCTGTTCGTCTATAGCCTTCTGCGTATTCTGTAAATCGTCCTTCTCTTCCTGTGTGATTTCTTCCGGCTTTTTCTTGTCCTGTTCCTGGCGGAGCACAGCCAGACGGGCCTCCTGACCTCGAATCTCACCAAGAACAGGCTTCAGTTCTTCTTCGGTCTTTGCGGTCGCATCGCTCAATACTTTCTTAACCAAAGGATGTTCGCAGTTGAGAACCATGCTGTATGAATCCGGCATCTGAGCATAGAAGCTCATTCCTGCCTGATAGCGGCTCATCTCCTTCATGCGGCGCATATACTCGTTCTGAGTTATAATAACCGGCTGGGCAGATTCGCCGAGAGCCTGAATATCTACATTAAAGTCGGTCTTATCCAATGATGGCAGTTGCGAACGGAATACTTCTGACAATTTGTCACGTTCCTCGTCGCTCAGTTCAGCCTTCTTTGCATCCTCCTTTACTATCAGGCGGTCAACGATATCAGCATCGACACGGGTGAAGCGGCTCTTTTCAAACTTCTGTTCGAGCATTGAGACAACAGGAACGTCGAGCTGGCCGTCAAGCATCAGTACGCTATATCCTTTAGCCTTTGCAGCCTCAATATATGTATATTGCTCCTCTTTGTCTGTCGCATACAGATAAACGAGCTGGCTTTCCTTGTCAGTCTGGTTGTCCTTTATCAGCGTCTTGTATTCGTCAAACGTAAAGTACTTTCCGTCTACATCCTTAAGCAGCGCGAAATCCTTTGCGCGGTCATAGAAGTCCTCCTGCGAAAGCATACCGTAGTTGATGAAAATCTTCAGGTCGTCCCACTTGCCCTCGTAGTCTTTGCGGTCTTCCTTGAAAATACTGTTCAGACGGTCTGCCACTTTCTTTGTGATATATGTAGAGATTTTCTTCACGTTGGCATCGCTTTGCAGATATGAACGGCTAACGTTAAGCGGAATATCCGGTGAGTCGATGACACCGTGCAGCAGTGTGAGGAACTCCGGTACGATTCCTTCTACCTGATCGGTTACGAATACCTGATTGCAATAGAGCTGTATCTTGTTGCGCTGGAGTTCTATATTCGATTTTATACGTGGGAAATACAGGATACCTGTTAGGTTGAACGGATAATCGACATTCAAGTGAATCCAGAACAATGGCTCATCCTGCATCGGATAGAGTGTGCGGTAGAAACTCTTGTAATCCTCATCTTTCAATGTGCTTGGGGTTTTTGTCCACAGCGGCTCTACATTATTGATAATATTGTCCTCATCGGTTTCGGTCTGCTTACCGTCTTTCCATTCTGTCTTCTTGCCGAAAGCCACAGGCACGGCCATGAATTTGCAGTACTTGTTCAGCAGTTCTTCTATCTTGTGCTTCTCCAAGAACTCCTTGCAATCATCGTCTATGTGCAGGATGATATCGCTTCCGTGTTCGGATTTGTCAGCATCTTCGATGGTGAACGACGGACTTCCGTCGCAGCTCCATTTCACAGCCTTTGCTCCGTCCTTGTAACTCTTGGTGATAATCTCCACTTTATTACTTACCATGAATGAGCTGTAAAAGCCCAGACCGAAGTGTCCGATGATGGCGTTGGCGTTGTCCTTGTATTTGTCGAGGAAATCGCTTACGCCCGAGAATGCAATCTGATTGATGTATTTGTCAATCTCTTCCTCTGTCATACCTATTCCGTGGTCGCTTATAGTCAGTGTCTTTGCCTTCTCGTCGAGGCTCACGTGTACGGTTATGTCGCCCAATTCGCCTTTGAAATCGCCTTTCTGTGCGAGAGTCTTTATTTTCTGAGTGGCATCGACGGCGTTGCTTACCATCTCGCGCAAGAAGATTTCATGGTCTGAATACAAGAACTTTTTGATGACGGGGAATATGTTCTCGGTTGTAACCCCAATATTACCTGTTTGCATATCTGTATTTGTTTATTAATGTTCTGTACAATGAGTTTACAAATACCGTGCCAAAAAAGAATATTAAAAAAGCAAAAAACAGCGTCATTTATTTCGTATCTCATGTTTTTGTGCTATATTTGCAATATCTCTACTATAAGAACTAATATTTATGACATTTACAAAAAATAACAATACTATAATATGTCATTATTATAAGGAGCACCGGAATGATATTTTTCTATTCGTGTGTGGCCGTATTGGCGACTCTTATGTTGCCGAAGACATCGTGCAAACGGTTTTCGAGCGACTTCTTTGTTCTACAAGAATGATAACGGAAGTTACGCTTCCCGCATTGGTTTGGCACGTGGCACGTAATCTTATATACGATTACTGGCGTCATCATAGGGCCGTGGAGGAGTATGAACACAGATTATTGCGCACCCCTTATTGCAACAGCAATGATGCTGACGATGTGGAAACAATATATTCGGCAAAGGAAATAAATGAGATATTGGAACGCGGAATAGCACGTCTCACATCGAAGCAACGTGAGATATACAAGATGAACATATACAATGGACTGAAAGTTTCAGAGATTTCCGATGCTCTGAAACTCAATTATAAAAGCGTAGAAAACCTTTTAGGAGCAGCGAGAAAGTCAGTAAGACAGTATGTCGGTATGCAAATGGCAATCTGACATACTGCTATGTAGTTGCCGTTCCTATTTGAATGCCACGACTTCCTTTAGGTCGGGTGTGAGATAGAATGTGTATTTCACCTCCTCGTTTTCCTTTTCCATCGTTACAGTCATATACATGAGCTGTTTGCCTTGCTTTTCGGCATACGCTATATCTTTCTTATATGCGTTGCTTTGTGCCATGTTCTGACGCATCAGTTTTATCGCTTCGGGCGTAACGTAGTTGGTGGAATCTATGTCGGTGTAGCTTTCTATGCTATAATCATTATCGGTGAAGTTGGTCGAGATAAACTCTTTTACAGTCGACTTTGCCTCATGCTTCTTGCCACATGATACGATTAGGAGGGCGCAACACGCTAATGCGAGTATCGAAATTTTCTTCATTATTTCCTTGTTTTATACCTTATTATATATAATATAGGCGTTATAATTTCTTCCTATAAACGTTAAAAGCATGAATGATTCCGTTTTTTTTTGCAGAACCATTCATGCTTTCATGTATCGTTATTTTATTTCTTAGGTGCATTCTTCAGTATCGCGAGCAGATGGTCCCATACCATTTGAACGGTAGGAATGAGCAGTCGCTCGTCTGGAGAGTGTACCCCCCTGAGTGTCGGACCGAATGAAACCATATCGAGATGCGGGTATTTCTCAGAGAACAGTCCACATTCCAAGCCAGCGTGTATGCCCAAAACTTTAGGCTCTTTGCCGAACAACTCCTTGTAAGTCTCTACTGCTGTTTTGGCCAATTCGCTGTTTGCGTTCATTTTCCATGCCGGATAACCGTCGCCTTGCACGACCTCTGCGCCTGCCAATTGGAACAGGGCCTTTACGGTATTGGCCTGATTATCAAGTGCGCTCATCACGTTACTGCGCTGCGAAGTTACTACAACCACATTATTGTCAGAAGTGTTGACGCTTGCAGTATTCGTCGAAGTCTCAACCATCCATGCCAAAGCCTCGTCCTGACACATGGCAAATACACCGTTGTCTATTGCCTGCAAAGCCTGTATCAGCTTGGTGCTTACTTCCAAAGGTAATACCTTTTGCGCATCTGTGCTACCCATTTCAAACACCATGTTCTGCTCCGTAACGTGATATTCTTCCTCTATTTCAGTCGCAAATACGTTCCAATCAACTCTTACGTCTTCCTTGTTTGCTGTTGGAACGGCAAATACCACTACACCGTCTCTCGGAATCGCGTTGTGCAGCTTGCCGCCATTGAAACTCGCAAGGCGCACACCGTAACGCTCCTGAGCGTTATACATGAATCGAGAAAGTATCTTTATAGCATTCGCACGTTTCTTGTTGATGTCGTCGCCGGAGTGTCCTCCCTTCAATCCTTTCAGTGAAATCTGCATGAAGAAAAGTCCTTCGGGTGCGTCCTCCTTTTCAAAAGAGAATGTCGCGGTTGTATTTTTACCACCTGCACACGATACGAATATCTGTCCCTCGTCTTCAGAATCCAGATTTATGAGCATATCTCCGGTCATGAATCCCGCTTTCATGCCCATTGCACCGGTAAGCCCTGTTTCTTCGTCGCGTGTGAAAACGCACTCTATCGGACCGTGCTCTATGTCGTCGCTGGCAAGGATAGCCAACTCAATTGCCACTCCGATACCGTCGTCGGCTCCAAGTGTGGTGCCCTTCGCACCCATCCATTCGCCGTCCACGTATGTCTGTATGGCATCTTTGTGGAAGTCGAAGTCAACATCTACGAGCTTCTCGCATACCATATCCATGTGGCTTTGCAGTATTAAGGTCTTGCGGTTCTCATATCCGGAAGTGGCCGGTTTGCGTATCAGCACGTTGCCTGTCTCGTCGGTTATAGTCTCCAGACCGTGGCCTTTTCCGAACTCTTGCAGAAACTCTATCATCTTTTCCTCGTGCTTTGACGGGCGGGGAATTGCGTTTACCTTTGCGAACTGCTCGAACACGCGAGCCGGTTTCAATTCTGTTGTACTCATTGCTTTAATTGTATTTTGTATTTGAAAAAACGTTATTCTTTTGTTGTTTTAATGCTTGTAAGCCTCTCGAATGATATGTTTTAAGGTAAAAACAAATGAAATTGTTTTGTCCTTCGGTCATTTTCCACTACCTTTGCATTCGGAATCCCTTTTGCGCTTACCATTCATGGTGGAGTTTATGGGATTGTTGGCAGTGCAAAAATAATAAAAAATGGTAGAAACATTAATATTGACCGTGTTAATAATTGCTATTGGAATGGCATTATTCTGTGTAAAGGTGTTTGCGAGAAAAAACGGAAAGTTTTCTTCTCAGCATATTCATGACAACCCTGCGCTGCGCAAACTGGGCATTCATTGCGTGCTTGACCAAGACCGTGAGGCGCGTGCCCATAAGAATAAGGTGAAGGAAAGACGCGGATAAACATCCGCTACCTGCGTATATATCTAAATAATGCGAATATAAAAACATTAAAGAAATAAGACATGAAAAAGATTATCAGTACTATGGCAGTGGCTACATTCGTAGCTTGTGCTTTCACATCGTGCAACAACCAGCCACAACAGAACGACACTAAGGCTGCTACAAATGCAGAAGCTCCGAAGGCTGAGCAGAAAATAGCATACGTAGAGGTGGATTCCATAATGAGTCAATATACATATTGGAAGGACGTTACAAAGCTGATGCAGCAGAAAGAGCAGAATATTCAGAAGACTTTGGCAGGCAAGCAACAGAGCTTGCAGCAGGCTGCGGCAAACTTCCAGCAGGGTATTCAGTCTAACAAGTACACACAGCAGCAGGCTCAGCAGATTCAGGCAAGTCTTCAGAAGCAGGCACAGGATGCCGATGGACTGCAACAACGTCTTGGTGCTGAGTATCAGAGCGAGGTGGCAAAGTATAACAAAGCACTCTCTGACAGCATTCACAACTATCTGAATGTTTTCAATAAAGACAAGAAATACTCGATGATTCTTGCAAAGCAGGGCGATAATATCCTTTATGCCGACAAGGCAAACGACATTACCGATGTGGTAGTGAAGGGCTTGAATAAGGCTTATAAGGGAATGAAGAAATAATTATATCAATGGATTTCCTGTAGGAATCCTATGATGGCGCAAATATTTACGAATCAGATGGGCTATATCTTATATCTTGTAGAATGCCGCTCGTGAATGTTTGCGCCATTATTTGTTTAGTTACAATTAAACTATGACGCGCAAGGAAAGATATAATTATATTATAGAATACTTCCAAAAACGGATGCCGGAAGTTACAACAGAATTGGAATTCGGCACTGCCTTTCAGCTTTTGTGTGCCACTTTGCTCAGCGCACAGTGTACAGACAAGCGCATAAATCAAGTTACGCCGGCATTGTTCCGCCGTTATCCGACTCCAGAAGAAATGGCTAAAGCAGAGCCGGAGGATGTTTTTGAATTCATACGCAGCGTGTCTTATCCAAATTCAAAGGCGAAGCACCTTGTAGAAATGGCTCGTATGATAGTGGCTAATTACGGCGGTGAGGTGCCTGAAGGACTTGATGAACTCGTGAAACTGCCTGGAGTAGGGCGCAAGACGGCCAACGTGATACAGGCTGTATGGTTTGGTAAGTCAACAATGGCCGTGGATACGCACGTCTTCAGGGTGAGCCATCGTATGGGGCTTGTGCCAAAGACAGCAAATACCCCTTATAAGGTGGAGCGTTGTCTTATTGCCAATATTCCCGAGGATGTGGTGCCTAAAGCGCATCATTGGTTGCTGTTGCACGGGCGTTATGTTTGTACGAGCCGTATACCGAAATGTGATAAATGCAAGTTTGGCAATATTTGCCCTAAAATATTGGAGGGTAGTAAGTTATAACGGATTATGAAAGTAAAGAAAATATTAGGATTTCTGCGTGATGTAGCGGCAAACAATAATCGTGAATGGTTTGCTGCACACAAAGATGAGTACTTGGAGTGTAAGGCTGATTTCGAAAAGGGAGTGGCTCAACTGATAGGGCGTATTGCCGAGTTCGACCCTAACATAGCTCATCTTGAGCCGAAAGACTGTTGTTACAGATTCTATCGTGACGTGCGTTTCTCAGAAGATAAGTCGCCGTATAAGAGGCATTTCGGTGCGTATATCTGTGAGAGAGGCAAAAAAAGTCTACGTGCCGGATATTATATTCATATACAGCCCGGGCGATGTTTCCTTTCGTGCGGTTCCTACTGGTTGCCAACGAACATTCTTACGGCTTGCCGCAACGAGATAATGGGCAATATAGACGAGTGGCTGCGCTGTGTTGATAATGAACGATTCGTAAGTTTGTATGGCTATCCAAATGTGGGATTGATGACAGATGAGGATGAAACTTTCTCCGAAAAAGGATTCGGTTTGGCTGCGTTGAAAACTTGTCCGAAAGATTTTCCACGTGATTATGAACATATTGAATATCTACGGATGAAAGATTATGCCTGCTGGCATCGTGTGGCAGACGAATTTTTTGATAGCGACTGTTGGCTCGAAGAGACGGCGCGTATGTTTGAGATAGCAAAGCCTATGAATGATTTCATCAATTCCGTGGTGTCTGATTACGACTGACGCCCGGTCTGTCGTAATCTTGTTTATTCTGCCAGCTCCTCGTCAATATCGCTGTTTCCGCTTTCCATGAGGTCAATAACTTCCTCGTATGACTCTTCATATCCATCCTCATATCCATCCCGATAGTATGCCGCTTTCTTGCCGGAATACTTGTTTGAGTTGTCATAGCTTGCCTGATAGTCTCCGTCGTCACAGTCTGTCTGTCCGTCTTCTAATCCTTTTTCGTATCCTTCCTGATAGTATTGAGCATATTCGAGCATTTCTTTCGGCGGATATTGTATCTTGTTTGTAGGTATTTCTTCTTTTGTCTGATGTGGCATATTCCCTATGGTCATGCTGTCAGATACCATTCTTGTAGGGCTTTCTATAGCGTGTTTGTTTCCGTTTCTTTCTTTTTTCGCCTTCTCTTCCTGTAATATGGTAATACCGACAGTTAAGGCTATGACAACAAATGCCACACAACCGTATGGGGTTTTTCTGCCCCGCATCGTGTTTCCTGCTTTTGTACTGTACTGTTTATTGTTTGTCTTTATTTTCTTTGAAGATGCCATAACAGTCTTATTGTGTGTCTGCAACGTCTAAATATCACTCATTATTCGTTTTACGAAATAGCGGACAAAGAGAGCTTATCCTTATATGGACGTTTTGTGCAAAGATATAAAAGTTTCATCTTATAAAAGAAACTTTTGAGTTTTAAATAGGAAATATAAATGTATAATCCTCTAACTTGTTAATATGGTTGCCAAGATATGGATAGATTATGTTGTTAAAAGTCTTTTTTGTTGACACATTATGACCTTATTGGAATTGAGTTTTTTATACAAATTGAGTAAACTTTCTTGACAAACAACACACATACAATGCTGTGTGAAGAACTGTTAAATATAGGTTCAGTTGCTCATTTCCGCTAATTTTTAGCCCCAAAAATCCCAACTTAAAACTCAAAATTCGTAACTCAAAACTCCCAAAGTGCCTCCATTAGAAAAAAAAAGAGCCATTTTTCGTCTGAAATTGACGTTCCCGAAAACATCAAAAACGCCGTTTTTGCCGGATTTAACGTTTGTTGGCTTTCTCAAAGTAGCCACTCAAGGCTGTTAAGATAGCCACTGAACGCTGTTAAGGTAGCCACTGAAGAGGCTTAAGGCAGGCACTCAAGAGGGTTAAAGTAGCCACATAAGATGGTTAAGTGGCTACTTTGAGGGCTTTGAGGGCCTTTTTTATCAATTTCAAAGATGCAGGAAAAATACTTTCAAAAGGTCGATTTGAGATGAAATGAGGTAAGTTTTTGATAGTCAGGACTTTATATTAAAACTGCCAAAAACGCCGTATTTTGCGATATTTCCAAGCAAAAAAGATTTTGTTTGTAAATTCGCAATTCTGAGAGCGATACTTGTAAGGATTTTTCACAGAATGACTTAAGATTTTAGGGCCAAAAAGAAAGACTAAAATTTGGCCTTACAAATTGTAAAAATGCACAATTCATAAGGCTTATATATATTATGTGAGTGTTCTATAAATAATCTTTCTTAGTGTATTCTGCTTCAAAAAGGGTAGTGCCTGGAGACTTTTCCGAATGATATACATATTTGATATTAAAGCCGGCCTGCTTGTAAACTTTCAGTTGGGTGGATGCTTTCAGACTCTTTAGT
Source organism: uncultured Prevotella sp. (assembly GCA_900547005.1). Lineage (GTDB taxonomy): Bacteria > Bacteroidota > Bacteroidia > Bacteroidales > Bacteroidaceae > Prevotella. Next base: position 14,216 of record URER01000028.1, on the reverse strand, counting down.
AGCGTTTTGCGCAGTTCGTCTTTCTGCTTGTTTATGATTTCTGTATCGTCCGCCTTGTCGCATAATGTGTAGTAATAGTTCACTGTGCGAGACGATTTGTCGAATGTGATACTGTCCATGCGTGTGAAATTGACCGTAGGAGTAGGGCAGTTCTTCTCTGTATATTCTTTGGTTTCGCGTGCGGCACGGTCTTCAAGGCTCTCGTGGCAGCCCGATAATGCGACTAAAACGATTGTAAAAACAAGTAATTTCTTCATTGTTCGTATTTCCTTTCCTATTATATGTAATGTATAGGGCGTTTTCTTTATCTATGTGAGCAGTTCTTGCGGACTGGATATGAACGTTTCGGCACCGTGTTCAATAAGGAAATCTTTGTCGCGGAATCCCCATAAGACACTTATACAAGGTATGCCGCAGTTGCGGGCAGTCATGATATCGACATCGCTGTCGCCGATATATACTGCCCCATCCTTATCACATCCAAGTTGTTTCAAAGCCTCAATCACGGTGTCCGGAGCTGGTTTCCTGCGTATATTCTCACGCTCACCTATGGCAACGCTTATTGTGTCAGGGAAGAAATGTCGTGCGAGTTCTTGTGTCGCAGCATAGAATTTGTTGCTCACAATCGCTAAATTCTTGCCCTTTTTCTTGAGCTCACGCAACGTTTCTTCGATGCCGTCGTATGGTCTTGTCGTGTCAAGATTGTGTTGAAGATAATGTTTGCGAAAAGTTTCAAAAGTCTTGTCAAACAGTGGGTTATCTATTCCGCCTGGCACGGCGCGTTCTATCAGTTTCTTAACTCCGTTTCCGACAAAGCGTCTGACCTCGTCAAGCGTCCGTTCCGGCATTCCGTTGGTGCGCAATGCGTAGTTGGTACTCGCGGCCAAATCTCCGAGAGTGCTAAGCAAAGTACCATCTAAATCAAAAATATAAGTTTTATATTCTTTCATCTTGTAAATCAGAATATTATATGTCCTGTTTCCTTTTCTCAAATCGTTATCTCACCGGCAATATTCCGATTCATGTATTCCCGCACTATATTGTTGTCAGGGAAGCGTGCTTGCAGGTGCATAAGTTTGGTTACGGCAGCCTCTACGGTACTGTCATATCCGCTTATTACTCCGGCATCTTTCAACTGGTAGCCTGTGTTGTAGCGCGACATCTCCACTTGTCCCGACACGCATTGGCTTATGTTTACAATCGTAACGCCACGGTTGCTGGCTTCTTTTAGTATGCGCATCAACCACGGTTTTTGAGGGGCGTTTCCGCTTCCGTATGACCGCATTACGATAGAACGTAATTCCGGCGCGTCAAGAATATGGCGTATTATGCTTTCTTGCAGTCCAGGGAACAAAGAAAAGACTATAACATTAGAGTCTAAGGCGAGATGCGGAATCATCGGCTTGTTATAGTCAGGGGTTAGAATATGGTGATAATGGTATGTGAAATTAATACCTGCATCACACAAATGTGGATAGTTGAATGAGTCGAAAGCGTTGAAGCCGTCTGCATTCTGCTTTGTGGAGCGGTTGCCTCGCAACAGATGCCCGTTGAAATAGATGCACACCTCGGGTACGATAGTCATGCCATTATCATAATGCGCGCAGGCAAGCTCGATGCTCGTGATAAGATTTTCCTTGCCATCTGTCCGTAACTGGCCTATCGGAAGTTGGCTTCCTGTGAGTATTACGGGCTTCGTGAGATTCTCGAACATATACGATAGTGCCGATGCTGTATATGCCATAGTGTCAGTGCCATGCAGTATTACGAAGCCGTCGTATTGGGCGTAGCGGTCGGTAACTATCCTTGCAATCTGAATCCATTTGCTCGGAGACATATCTGAGGAGTCTATTGGAGGGTTGAATTGGTATGTGTCCACATCGGTCGGGAGCTGCCCGAACTCAGGCACCCTTTCTACTAAGTGGTTGAAATCTAAGGGTTCGAGTGCTCCCGTATGCTGGTCGCACCCCATCCCGATAGTACCTCCCGTATATATAAGAAGTACCTTGCCTTTGCGCTGTATTGATAATACCTTATTTCTGTTATTGTTCATAGCACGACATCGTTTACGTGAATTTTAGTGCAAATTTAGCTTAAATTCTAAAGAGTTCCAAAAAAAACGATTATATTTGCACAATAAAAAGTAATACAAACTACAATAATAAATTTATAAACAACTATAAAAATACTTCTATTATGAAACAATTCATGGATGAAAACTTCCTTTTGGAGACTAAAACAGCACAGGAACTTTTCCATAATCATGCAGCTAAGATGCCAATCATAGATTATCATTGTCATCTTATTCCGGAGATGGTAGCATCAGACCATAAGTTTAAGAGCATTACCGAGCTTTGGCTTGGCGGAGACCACTATAAGTGGCGTGCGATGCGTACTAATGGTGTAGATGAGAAATATTGCACAGGAACAGATACAACCGATTGGGAAAAGTTTGAGAAGTGGGCTGAAACGGTGCCATATACATTCCGCAATCCATTGTATCACTGGACACATCTTGAGCTGAAAACTGCTTTCGGAATCGATAAACTGTTGAGCCCGAAGACCGCACGTGAGATTTTCGACGAATGTAATGCCAAGTTGCAGCAGCCGGAATATACGGCTCGCGGATTTATGCGTCATTATAATGTGGAGTGCGTGTGTACGACCGACGACCCGGTAGATGACCTGCGTTATCACAAGCAGACTCGTGAGAGCGGCTTCGAGATTAAGATGATACCGGCATGGCGTCCTGATAAGGCGATGAATATAGAGAAACCGGAGTTTGCTGATTATGTTAAGAGACTCGCGGAAGTGTCGGGCGTAGAGATAAACAAGTTCACTGATATGGTCGATGCGTTGCAGAAACGCCATGACTTCTTCACGGAGAACGGTTGCAAACTATCGGATCACGGAATAGAAGAGTTCTATGATGAGGAGTACACAGATAGCCAGATAGAGACGATATTCGAAAAGGCAATGCGTGGTCAGCAGCTCTCTATGATGGAAGTACGCCAGTATAAGCACGCATTCCTCACGGTATGCGCAGAGATGGATTATGAGGCTGATTGGACTCAACAGTACCATTATGGTGCTATTCGCGATAATAATACGTTGATGTATAATAAGCTCGGTGCTGATACCGGCTTTGATTCAATCGGCGAGTTTACAACGGCAAAGGCTATGAGCCACTTCTTGGATGAGCTTAATAAGAAAGGGAAGTTAACACGTACTATATTATATTGTCTTAATCCGTGTGCCAACGAGGTCATCGCAACGATGCTTGGTAACTTCCAGGATGGCAGTTGCCCGGGTAAGATACAGTTCGGTTCTGGCTGGTGGTTTAATGACCAGCTTGATGGAATGACCCGTCAGATGAATGCTCTTTCTGTACTTGGATTGCTCAGTCGCTTTGTCGGAATGTTAACAGATAGCCGTTCTTTCTTGTCTTATCCTCGTCATGAGTATTTCCGCCGCTTGCTCTGCAACTTGCTCGGAAATGATGTAGAGAAAGGCTTGCTGCCTAATGATATGGAGAGCTTGTCGCGTATGGTTGAGGATATATCCTACAATAATGCTCGCAACTATTTCAAGTTCTATTAAGTTGGATTTATTTGATTATTAAATACAAAAGCACTCACGGAATGTCTCTGTGGGTGCTTTTTTTTGTAATAAATTCTATTAAGTTTTGTGAATGTCGAAAAATAGTAGTATTTTTGCATCGTTTTTAACGATATCGTATAAATTTGAAATGAAAAAACTATTATTATCTTTCATAGCTTTTGCTATGATTATGACTTTGGGAAGCTGTGGTAGCAGCAAGGGTGTTACTTATTTTACGAATATAGATTCTATTAGTTTGGCTCCGTCGAGAGGGTTGTTTGATGCTAAGATTATGCCTAAAGACGAGCTGACTATTGTGGTTAAAACTACGGTTCCGGAAGCAGCAGAGCCTTTTAACCTTACTTATACTACGTCTGGTAGTGGTGGCGGCGGTACAGGATCTAATTCTTATATACCGTATCTTGTAGATAATGACGGTTTTATCAATTTCCCATTAATCGGTAAGATTCATGTTGGAGGCCTCACAAGGACTGAGTGTGAGGATCTCATTAAGTCGAAGATACAGCCTTATTTGGCGCGTACAGAGAATCCTGTAGTTAATGTGCAGATGTCAAGTTATCATATTACAGTCTATGGCGAGGTCGCTTCTCCTGGCGTGATTCCTGTAGATCAGGAGAAAATCAGCATTATAGAGGCTTTGGCGAAGGCGGGCGACCTTACTATCTACGGCAAACGTGATAATATTTTACTTATCCGTGAAGATGCTACAGGAGAGAAACATCATACGAGATTGAATCTTAATGATGCAAACCTGATAAACTCACCTTATTATTATTTGCAGCAGAATGATGCTATATATGTGGAGCCGAATTCGGTAAAGTCTAAGAATTCTGGCATTGGTAGTTCTACAACTATATGGTTCTCATTTATCGGAATTGCTACCTCTATAGCATCGTTGCTCGTGACGATATTGAGAGACTAAACATTCGCGACTGCTATGGCGCGGCGGATTAACGTAAGAATATTTTAAAGTAAATGATATATGTGTGGAATTGTAGGATATATAGGTACTAAAGAGGCATATCCGATACTGATAAACGGTCTGAAAAGATTGGAATATCGTGGTTATGACAGTGCCGGTGTTGCTCTTTTCAATGACAACGGCGACTTGAATGTCTATAAAACAAAGGGTAAGGTCTCTGATTTAGAGGCTTATTGTTCTGACAAAAATATTACCGGTTGTGTTGGTATTGCCCATACCCGTTGGGCTACGCACGGAGAACCGTCTTCTGTAAATGCCCATCCACACTTCTCTTCATCCAAGAATTTGGCTATTATACATAATGGTATAATAGAGAACTATGCAGAAATAAAGAACAAACTCATTGAAAAAGGTGTTAATTTTAGGTCAGATACTGATACAGAAGTACTCGTTCAGCTAATAGAATATATAAAGACTAAGAAGAACGTCGACTTGCTTGCGGCTGTTCGTATAACGTTGCATCAGGTTATTGGTGCGTATGCCATAGCTGTATTGGATAAAGAGAATCCTACGCAGATAATTGCAGCACGTAAGCAAAGTCCGCTCGTTGTAGGCATAGGCGAGGGAGAGTTCTTCCTTGCGTCTGACGCAACTCCTATTATAGAATATACAGACCAAGTCGTTTATCTGGAAGATGGCAATGTGGCTGTAATCAAACTGAACGAAGAACTCAAGGTGGTCAGTTTGCTCAATGAAGATCAAGAACCAGAAGTCAAGACAGTAGATATAAACCTCGGACAGATAGAGAAAGGCGGATATCCGCATTTCATGCTAAAAGAAATCTTCGAACAGCCAGAATGTCTTATGACCTGTATGCGAGGGCGTATTAATGTGGATGCAAATCACGTTACGTTGAGTGCCGTTATCGATTTCAAACGCCAGTTGATAGATGCAAAGCGCATACTTATTGTTGCGTGTGGAACGAGTTGGCACGCCGGACTGATAGGCAAACAGATGATAGAGAATATCTGCCGCATACCAGTTGAGGTTGAATACGCTTCAGAGTTTAGGTATCGCAACCCCGTTGTTGGTAGGGGGGATGTGGTGATTGCAATCTCTCAAAGTGGAGAAACCGCTGATACATTGGCTGCTGTTGAACTTGCCAAGAGTCGTGGTGCATTTATTTATGGTATCTGTAATGCTGTTGGCTCAAGTATTCCACGTGCGACAGACACAGGTTCTTATATTCATGTAGGGCCGGAAATAGGTGTGGCGTCGACAAAAGCTTTTACAGGTCAGGTTACGGTTCTTACAATGTTTGCCCTCGCTCTCGCTGATGCTAAAGGTACAATAGCACGTAAAGATTATCTTGATATTGTAAAAGGCTTGAGCGAAATACCTGATAAGATATGCGAAGTGTTGAAGGTAAACGATAAAGTGGCAGACCTTGCAAGGATGTTCACTTATGCACGCAATTTCCTGTATCTTGGTCGCGGATTCGGTTATCCTGTGGCTTTGGAAGGAGCATTGAAACTGAAAGAGATCAGTTATATTCATGCCGAAGGTTATCCGGCTGCGGAAATGAAACACGGTCCGATTGCACTTATAGATTCGGATATGCCAGTTGTCGTGATAGCTACACATAATGCAATGTATGAAAAGGTGCGTTCTAATATTCAGGAGATAAAAGCACGTAAGGGTAGGGTTATAGCCCTCGTAAGCAAAGGGGATGTTGATATATCTAAAATCGTAGATGATGTGATAGAACTTCCTAATGTGATAGAATGTCTGGAGCCGCTTATCGCAACGATACCACTGCAACTGTTGGCTTATCATATTGCGGTATGTAAAGGAAAGGATGTAGACCAGCCAAGAAATTTGGCAAAGTCTGTTACTGTAGAATAATAAAAGGAAAACTTATAGATGGAGCCTATAAAACATGAATGTGGTGTTGCTTTAGTAAGATTGTTAAAGCCTCTTGAGTACTATCAGCAAAAATACGGAACATGGATGTATGGGTTGAATAAGCTCTATCTTATGATGGAGAAGCAGCATAATCGTGGGCAAGAGGGTGCCGGTATTGCTTGTGTAAAACTTGGAGGAGAACCGGGGAAGGAATATATGTTTCGTGAAAGAGCTGAAGGCTCAAGTGCGATAACAAAGATATTTGAGACCGTTCAGCATCCAATGAAGAAACTTACCTCAGAGCAACTTGCGGATGTTGATTACGCAAAGGAGAATATTCCTTTTGTTGGCGAGCTTTATATGGGGCATCTTCGTTATTCAACTACCGGTAAAAGCGGTCTGTCATATGTTCACCCGTTCTTGAGACGGAATAATTGGAAAGCAAAAAATCTTTGTTTGTGTGGTAATTTCAATATGACAAATATTGAAGAAATCTTTCAAACATTGACAACACAAGGACAGAGTCCAAGAATATATAGCGATTCCTACATAATGCTTGAACTTATGGGGCATCGTCTTGATCGGGAGGTTGAGCGCAACTTTGTAGAAGCGAAGAGCAAGGAGTTGCAGAATCAGGATATAACCCGCTATATTGATAGCCATGTAGATATGAGTAATGTCTTAAAGACAACTATGACCGACTTTGATGGTGGATATGTCGTTTGTGGCATCACGGGCAGTGGGGAAATGTTTTCTATGCGCGACCCTTGGGGAATACGACCTGCATTTTATTATAAAAATGACGAAATCGTTGTCCTTGCAAGTGAACGGCCTGTTCTTCAAACAACATTTGATTTGCAATGTGATGATATAAAGGAATTGAATCCCGGTCAGGCACTTATCGTTAAAAAAGACGGTTCTTGTCATCTTGAGCAAATAATAGGGCAACGTGGAGATTCTGCCTGTTCCTTTGAACGCATTTATTTCAGTCGCGGAAGTGATAGGGATATATATAAGGAACGTAAGAAATTGGGTGAGCAGCTGACTAAGCCTATTCTTAAAGCTGTGAATTACGACACAGAACATACTGTATTCTCTTTTATTCCTAATACGGCGGAAGTGGCTTTCTATGGAATGTTAAATGGTTTTAAGCGTTATATCAACGAACAGAAAATCAAGCGCATAGAGGCTCTTGGACATATTCCAACACGTGAGGAACTGGAGACAATACTTGAAGATTATGTCCGTTCCGAGAAGGTGGCTTGGAAAGATATTAAATTGCGTACATTCATAACAGAGGGAAACTCACGTAATGACTTGGCTTCACACGTTTATGACATTACTTATGAGAGTGTGCGTCCTAATGTAGATAATCTCGTAATCATTGATGATAGTATTGTAAGAGGTACAACACTAAAGGAGAGTATATTCCGTATACTTGACAGATTGATGCCAAAGAAAATTGTCATTGTTTCGAGTGCTCCACAGATACGTTATCCTGATTATTACGGAATAGATATGCCTCGTCTTGAGGAGTTTTGTGTGTTCCGTGCGACAATAGAACTTATTAAAGACAGGGGAATGTATCAACTTATAGATGATACTTATAGAAACTGTCAGATAGAGCTTACTAAAGAGGGTGATGATATTCGAAATTGTGTGCAGGATATTTATGGGCCGTTTACGGTAGAAGATATAAATAAAAAGATTGTGGAAATGTTGCGTCCGGAAGGAATGAGAGCCGATGTGGAGCTGGTCTTTCAGTCTATAGAAGGTTTGCATGATGCAATTCCTAATCATAAAGGTGATTGGTATTTTACAGGTAATTATCCGACACGAGGAGGAAAGCGACTCTGTAATCAGGCGTTTATAAATTACATAGAGAAATCATATCAATACGAACAAAAGTTTTAAAAGTCATAACAATAAATGAAGAAAGTAACTTTAGTTTTAGGCGACGGAACAAAGTTCCACGGAAGCTCTTTTGGCTATGATGCCCCAGTAGCCGGCGAGGTGGTTTTTAATACAGCTATGATGGGCTATCCGGAAAGTCTTACCGACCCATCCTATGCAGGTCAGCTAATGGCACTTACTTATCCACTTGTAGGTAACTATGGTGTTCCTCCATTTACATTTGAGGATAATGGCATTCCTACTTTTATGGAAAGCGACAAGATTTATGCCTCTGCAATCATTGTGTCAGATTATAGCGAGGAGTATTCTCATTGGAATGCTAAAGAGAGCCTTGCGGAGTGGCTTAAGAGAGAGAAAGTTACAGGTATAACAGGTATAGATACTCGTGAACTTACTAAGGTGCTTCGTGAGCATGGCGTTATGATGGGCAAGATTATTTTTGATGATGAGCCTGACAATATTCCCGAAGCGGATTATGAAGGCATAAATTTCGTAGACAAAGTAAGCTGCAAGGAGATAATTAAATATAATGAAGGAGCCGGCAAGAAGGTCGTTCTTGTGGATTGTGGAGTTAAAGCAAACATCATACGTTGTCTTATAAACCGTGGTGTAGAGGTTATCCGTGTTCCCTGGAATTATGATTATACAGATATGGATTTCGACGGCTTATTCCTTGCGAACGGGCCTGGCGATCCGGATATGTGTGAAGTTGCCGTTAATATTATACGCAAGCAGATGAGCAAAAGCAACAAACCTATTTGTGGTATCTGTATGGGTAATCAGTTGTTGGCTAAAGCTGGTGGTGCATCAATATACAAATTGAAATATGGTCATCGTAGCCACAACCAGCCAGTGCGTATGGTCGGAACGAACAACTGCTTCGTCACAAGTCAGAATCACGGTTATGCTGTAGATAGCAAAACACTTGGCAGCGATTGGGAAGCACTTTTCGTAAACATGAATGATGGCAGTAACGAAGGAATACGTCATAAAACTAATCCCTGGTTCTCGTCACAATTCCATCCAGAGGCATGCTCCGGTCCTGTTGATACTGAGTTTATGTTCGACAAGTTTATTGAGGTTTTGAACAACGGCGGACATTTGGAATTTAACGAGTTCTCATCAACAGAGGACGTGAAATAAGCATGATCTACGGTTAATTTTATAGAAGAATATAATGAAGGACGAAAATATAAAGAAAGTATTGCTCTTAGGTTCAGGAGCATTGAAGATTGGGGAGGCCGGTGAGTTCGACTATTCCGGTTCGCAAGCGTTGAAAGCTCTTCGTGAAGAAGGTGTGAAAACTGTGCTTATAAATCCTAACATCGCAACAGTACAGACTTCTGAAGGTGTTGCTGACCAAATTTATTTCTTACCGGTTCAGCCTTATTTCGTTGAGCGAGTTATACAAAAAGAGCGTCCCGATGGCATTCTTCTGTCATTTGGAGGACAGACTGCGCTCAATTGTGGAGTGGAACTTTATAAGAGTGGAGTACTCGAAAAGTATGGCGTTAAGGTGTTGGGAACTCCAGTACAGGCAATTATAGACACTGAGGACCGCGAGCTTTTTGTTGAGAAACTTAATGAGATTGGCGTAAAAACTATAAAGAGCGAAGCGTGTGAATCTATCGAACAGGCTCGCAAAGCTGCAGAAGAACTTGGCTATCCGGTTATTCTTCGTGCCGCTTATGCACTTGGTGGACTTGGAAGTGGCTTCTGTGATAATGAGGAAGAACTCGATAAGTTGGCCGAGAAAGCATTCTCTTTTTCTCCGCAGGTGCTTGTAGAAAAGAGTCTTAAGGGGTGGAAAGAGATAGAGTATGAAGTCGTGCGCGACCGCTACGATAATTGTATTACGGTTTGTAATATGGAGAATTTCGATCCGCTTGGTATACATACTGGTGAGTCTATTGTCATCGCTCCGTCTCAGACTCTAACAAACAGTGAGTATCACAAGTTGCGTGCACTTGCTATAAAGATTATTCGTCATATAGGAATAGTCGGTGAGTGTAACGTTCAGTATGCTTTCGATCCGAAGAGCGAAGACTATCGTGTGATAGAGGTCAATGCCCGTCTGAGCCGTTCTTCAGCTTTGGCAAGTAAGGCTACTGGTTATCCTCTTGCTTTTGTTGCCGCTAAGTTGGGTATGGGTTATGGTCTGTTTGAATTGAAGAACTCTGTAACCAAGACAACCAGCGCGTTCTTCGAGCCGGCTTTGGACTATGTTGTCTGCAAAATACCACGTTGGGATTTGAGTAAGTTCCGCGGCGTGGACAAAGAACTCGGCTCTTCAATGAAGTCCGTCGGTGAGGTTATGGCTATTGGCCGCAACTTTGAGGAAGCGATTCAGAAAGGTCTGCGTATGATAGGACAAGGTATGCACGGCTTTGTAGAGAACAAAGAACTTGAAATTGCCGATATAGATGCAGCTCTGCGCGAACCCACAGATAAGCGTGTATTCATTATATCAAAGGCCATGCATAAGGACTATACTATAGATCAAATACATGACCTTACCAAAATAGATAAGTGGTTCTTGAGAAAACTGAAGCATATCATTGATATAGACGAGTCTTTGAAGAAGTGTAATATCAATACTATCGATGCTTCTCTGCTTCGCACGGCTAAGGTTTACGGCTTTACAGATTTCCAAATTGCGCGCGCCGTTGGTCTTGAAGGCGAGCTTCACAATATGCATAAAGCTATGCTTGTAGTCCGTAATCTGCGTAAGCGTTACAATATTCTGCCGGTAGTGAAGCAGATTGATACTCTTGCCGCAGAGTATCCGGCACAGACAAACTATTTGTATGTTACTTATTCTGGCGTGAAGAGCGATATCGATTTCTCTAATGACAAGCGTTCTGTCATCGTACTTGGCTCTGGTGCTTATCGTATCGGTAGTTCTGTGGAGTTTGACTGGTGTGGAGTGCAGGCCTTGAACACTATCCGTAAGCAGGGATTCCGTTCTGTAATGATTAACTATAATCCGGAAACTGTGTCTACAGACTATGATATGTGCGATCGCCTCTATTTTGATGAACTTACGTTCGAGCGTGTTATGGACATCATTGATATGGAAAATCCTCACGGCGTGATAGTCTCTACTGGTGGTCAGATTCCCAATAATCTTGCTATGCATCTTGACGAGCAGCATGTGCCGATTCTTGGAACTGCGGCAAAGGATATCGATAACGCTGAAGACCGTGCCCGTTTCTCGTCAATGCTTACAAAAAATGGCATCAACCAGCCGGAGTGGAGCGCGCTTACAAGTATGGAAGACATCGATAAGTTTGTCGATAGAGTAGGACTTCCTGTTCTAGTTCGTCCGTCGTATGTGTTGTCTGGCGCGGCAATGAACGTTTGTTCAAATAAGGATGAGCTTACCCGATTCCTTCAATTGGCTGCAAATGTCAGTGAAGACCATCCAGTTGTTGTAAGTAAGTTCATAGAGCACGCTAAAGAAATTGAGATGGATGCGGTTGCGCGTGATGGTGAAATACTTGCATACGCAATATCCGAACATATCGAGTTCGCAGGAGTCCATTCCGGTGATGCTACGATACAATTCCCGCCTCAGAAGCTTTATGTTGAAACAGTACGCAGAATAAAACGCGTGAGTCGCCAGATAGCAAAAGCTCTTCATATTAATGGACCTTTCAACATCCAGTTTATGGCACGAGAGAATGATATTCTTGTTATCGAATGTAATCTCCGTGCTTCTCGTTCGTTCCCGTTTGTCAGCAAGGTTCTTAAGTTGAACCTCATTGATTTGGCTACAAAGGTAATGCTTGGCGTGCCTGTCGAGAAGCCTAATAAGAACCTCTTTGACCTTGATTATGTTGGTATTAAGGCATCACAGTTCTCATTTAACAGATTGCAGAAAGCAGACCCAGTTCTTGGTGTTGACATGAGTAGTACCGGTGAAGTAGGTTGTTTGGGTGATGATACAAGTACAGCATTGCTGAAGAGTATGCTTAGTGTTGGCCAGCGAATACCAGAGAAAAATATATTGCTTTCAACAGGTGGCGCAAAGCAGAAAGCTGAACTGCTTGATTCTGCACGTACACTTATAGCACATGGGTATAAGATATACGCAACCGGTGGTACATCTAAGTATCTGACTGATAATGGAATAGAGAATACTCATGTTCTTTGGCCATCAGAGGAAGGTGACGGTCCTAAAGCATTAGATATGTTACATGATAAAAAGATAGATATGGTCGTAAATATTCCAAAGGATTTGACGGCGGGAGAGCTTACCAATGGTTACCGCATACGTCGTGCCGCAATTGATTTGAATATTCCATTGATAACCAATAGTCGTCTTGCAAGTGCGTTTATCTATGCCTTCTGCAATGTGAAGTTGGATGAAATTGACATTAAGGCTTGGGGAGAATACTGATAAGATATTTTTATAATTAAAAGGGGCTGTGTCAAAATGAACTGCACCCCAAAAGTTAGACAAAAAACTTTTGGAGTGCAGTTCAAATAGACGCAGCCTCTTTTTGTGTAATTTGTTGTAAAATAAAAACAAAGAGTCTGGCCGTAAAGCATTAATTGCGCCACAGACTCTTTATTGTTAAAGGCGTGTATTATTGCGCTCTTCCTCCTCATCTTCCTCTTCTGGAACCGGGAAGTGACGGCGTGTCCAACGGATGTCATTGATATTTATAATCTGAACGATACCGCTGACATCGGTGGTCTTTTCCGTGTATATGATCTTTGGCCAACCATTGAAGAAATAGCCGAAATGCTCAAAGTTTTTTATGGTGGTGTCGCTGTCTGTAACGGAACTCAAAGTGTCGCGCATCACTTCCATTATCTTATCGCCGACGCCAGAGTCAGAGAAAGAATTCAATATGTTGCCGGCTATTTCTGTAATGTCATTAGACGGTATGGTCGTTATGCTGTTTGAGCGAATCGCATAGTCCCCTTCCATATCACCCTCTTCCTTTACGGTATATCCAGTTTCAGCTATCGTGCGTGACGGATAGCCTTGTGAGGAATAAGTCTTGTCGATGTTGCCAATGGCGAATTGCGTGCCATGCAGCCCGAACAGCGACTCCAGTTCATCGTATGAGGCTTTGATGCCGTCTTCCGTGGAGAATTGCATCAGCATAAGCGACTCCATACGCTTTCTCGGCATCACGCTGTCGAGAGCAGGAATCTCACTATAGTAGTTGTCGATAACCAGATTGATACCTTTCTTTATGACATCCCTTATCTCCTTCCAGTTCTCGATGTTCTGCACAGTGCCAAATTCGTCAGTTGTAAATATAGCGTGTGTGTCCTTTGTCAACTCCCATAGCTTTTCCGCAAGTACACGGTCAGTCTTTTCTTGTGCATCCTCGTTGAAGCTGAAGCCTGTTGGGATGAATTCCATATGGTAGCCGTTATCCATAGAGTCGCGCACCACAATCATGAAGTCGGTCTGTATGTCGCTTTTAATGGTAGTGTCATTTTTCACCACCTGCAACTTTGCCGTACGTTTGGTATATGCCATAGTGTCGCCCTTGCAGAAATATCCGACGATATTCAGTATGGAATCCTCTTCCTGGCTCATGTCATGCACGGCTGTTGTTTGTGCTTGTCCGATTACGGTAGTCAAGCCGCAAAATAGTGTGAGTAGCAATTCTTTCATATATATAATGTTATGTCATTTATCTGTTACAAAAATACGTATTTAATTTTATATCCACAAATAAAAAATGGTGAAGAGTCAACAAGCAAGTGCAATATTACAAAAACTTTTCGTAATATTGCACTTGCTTGTTGACTCTTTATTCTTGTATATAAATAAAGGGGGCTGTGTCGTAATTAAGTTTTTACGGCGCAGCCTCTTTTTTAGTGCTTT
>URER01000027.1 GCA_900547005.1 uncultured Prevotella sp. | reverse complement strand
TACATGACGAAATTAGTCATCAAGGTTTGGGGTATCATGAAATAGAGGAATTTATACACGATTTCTTTGGCAAATAAATATATTATGGAAGAACTATTAAAGGAACTAATAGGGGAAAAAGTCACTTACAGCCGTGTCGGATTTGGGACAATTCTTTTAGTCGTAGTTGATAATGACAATGGTGTTTGGGTATGGAACTATTGGGAAATATGGCGAGGTGAGGAATTGTTAGCTACAGCTAATGATGAGTCAACTCCTATGATGTCGGTAGCTGCACAGACTTTATTGGGCGAAACTGTAGAGGAAGTATATCTTGATGAGGATTATAACCTTATGGTGTTTTTTAGCAATAACTTGGAGCTTTATATTTACAGGAATGGCTGGGGTGAGGATGACTATAAGATAGATGAAAGTTGGGAGTATAGTATACCTCATTTAAATAAATCATATACTGTTATGAGGAATAAGGAGATAAAAATAGAAAAATATACAGAATGAAAAAGAAACTGATGTTTTACATGATGTCAAGGTTTGGGTATCATGAAATAGAGGAATTTATACACGATTTTATTCTTTATTTTAATTCTTCTGCAATGTCATGGACAAAGGAAGAACAGGAAAGGGCTGTTAATGACGAAAAACTTATACAGGAATTCGATAGAATGTTAAATACAACGCGCTCACATTAATTATGAATACTATAAGTAAAACAGTACGGTTTTATTTCTTGAATTGTCTTTGGATTGGAGGTGCTTTTGTGATAGCTTCTGATGGGGACTTGGATAATTTAGGACTTTTCGTCAACTATCTTATTATGACAATATTCTATATACCTTTATATTGTATTATGATATTGGGCATTCACATAATAGGGATTAATAGAATTATTATTAACAAGTTAAGTAAGACTATAATATATTCTCTTTTGCCGTGGTTACTTGTAGGCATATATGACAAAATTATGTTGGAATGCTTTCCACTCCAAATCCCTACATCTGGAGATTTTATTACTCCATGGTATCGCGATGATTCCTATATAATTATATTTGCTTTAGGTATTAGTGCTATTACGGGAATCATTTTTCGAAAGTAATGAAGAAATTAAAGAACACTGTCCTTTTGATGTATATTCCGGAATACCGACTATTGGATCCTGGCAGGTCGTTTACCCTCAAAATTTACGGCAGGCGGTACAGCCCATATCAAAATTCAGAAAGCTGACAGCAGAATTATTGTTGACTCTTTATTTCATAAATAAAAAACTCTCTAAATATTTGGCAGTTTGATAAATAAGCAGTAATTTTGCACCCGCAAATTGTGGCATTACGCCATAATCACAGTTTTAACAATTAAATAACAAAAAAACAAAAAGATGATTATTGTACCCGTAAAAGATGGTGAGAACATCGAAAGAGCTCTCAAGAAGTTCAAGAGAAAGTTTGAAAAGACTGGTGTTGTTAAAGAGCTTCGCGCTCGTCAGCAGTATGACAAACCCTCTGTCTTGAAGAGACTTAAGATGGAACACGCTGTCTATGTACAGAAAATGAGAGACGCGGAGGAATAAAAATACTCCGTTTTTCTTGGTAGTTTGAATAAATTTCCGTAAATTCGTTGCCGAAACCGTGATGAAGGCAACGTTGCGATGAGAGAACAATTTTTAGACTACTTGCGCTTGGAGCGGAATTACTCTCCGCTTACAGTGGAAAGTTACGGCAAGGACTTGAAAGAGTTTGAGCTGTTCATGCAAAAATTGGATAATCAACTCTCTTGGGAGTCGGTAGACTCTGATGTTATCCGTAGGTGGATGGAGAGTATGATGGATAAAGGAAACACTGCAACTTCAATCAACAGACGGTTGAGTGCTTTGCGTTCCTTTTATCGTTTTGCCCTAAAACGCCACCTCGTGGATTCAGATCCGGCCTATTCGCTGCGTGGTCCTAAAAATAAAAGACTGTTGCCGGCGTATATGAAAGAGCGGGAAATGGATGAGGTTCTCGATAATAGTATGTGGAAAGACAACTATGGAGATACCCTCGCGCGTACCTTAATTATATTATTATATGAGACAGGGATGCGCCTTTCTGAGCTAATCGGGTTGGATAATAGCGATGTCGACTTTGTGGTCGGTGAGTTGAAAGTGACGGGAAAGGGAAACAAGCAACGCGTGATTCCTTTCGGGGAAGAACTGGCGACGGCACTGAAAGAATATATCTCGGTAAGGGATATGCTGTCTGAAAAAGATTGCGAGGCTCTGATGGTTTCGCGAAAAGGCAGAAGGTTGAGTAGGGGGCAGGTGGCATACGCTGTCAGAAAGAACCTCTTGAAAGTGTCGACTCAGAAGAAATGTTCGCCGCACGTGTTGCGCCACTCATTCGCAACGGCAATGCTTAATCATGAAGCGGGACTTGAAAGTGTGAAAAAACTGCTTGGTCATGCGAGTCTCTCTACGACTGAGATTTATACGCATACGACATTCGAGCAGTTGAAGAAAATCTATAAAAACGCCCATCCACGGGCTTAACCTTATTAAAAACGGAGGGAACTATGGAAGTTATGATTCAGTCGATTCATTTCGACGCTACCGAGAAATTGCAGGCATTCGTTAATAAGAAAGCCGAGAAATTATCAAAGAGTTACGAAGACATACAGAAAGTAGAGGTGCAATTAAAGGTTCAGAAACCAGCAACAGCATTAAATAAAGTTACAAGCCTCACCGTTTCGGTGCCGGGAAACACGCTTTTTGTAGAAAAAACGTGCGACACATTTGAGGAAGGTGTAGATTTGTGTGTTGATGCAATGAGGGTTCAGCTGACCAAATATAAGGAAAAATTAAGGGAAAAGTAAAAAAATCCCGTAAAAAATTTGGAGATTAAAAAAAAAGCCGTAACTTTGCAGCCGTTTTAGAACAAGTCCTAAAAAATGCACGCTGAACGGCTGCAAAGACTTGCCTCTTTAGCTCAGTTGGCCAGAGCACGTGATTTGTAATCTCGGGGTCGTTGGTTCGAATCCGACAAGAGGCTCGACAGGGGGCGGGACTAAAACAGGGGTGGTTACCAGAGTGGCCAAATGGGGCAGACTGTAAATCTGCTGTCTTTCGACTTCGGTGGTTCGAATCCATCACCACCCACTTCAGTAGAAGTTTTTGCGGAAATAGCTCAGTTGATAGAGCACTAGCCTTCCAAGCTGGGGGTCGCGGGTTTGAGCCCCGTTTTCCGCTCTAACTAAGCTGTAATAGCTCAGTGGTAGAGCACTTCCTTGGTAAGGAAGAGGTCCTGAGTTCAACTCTCAGTTACAGCTCTACTTGTTTTATTAAACTAAAAAACATAATTCACCGATTATTCATTTAAATAAATAAAAGCTATGGCTAAAGAAAGTTTTGTGCGCACGAAACCGCACGTTAATATCGGTACTATCGGTCACGTTGACCATGGTAAGACTACTCTGACCGCTGCCATCACAACTGTATTGGCTAAGGCTGGTCTTTCTGAGGTTAAGTCTTTCGATCAGATTGATAACGCTCCGGAGGAGAAAGAGCGTGGTATTACTATCAACACTGCTCACGTAGAGTATGAGACTGCAAATCGTCACTATGCTCACGTTGACTGTCCGGGACACGCCGACTATGTAAAGAACATGGTAACTGGTGCTGCTCAGATGGATGGTGCTATTCTCGTTGTTGCTGCAACTGATGGTCCTATGCCTCAGACTCGTGAACACGTGCTTCTCGCTCGTCAGGTGAACGTACCTCGCTTGGTTGTATTCCTCAACAAATGTGATATGGTTGAAGACGAGGAAATGCTTGAACTTGTTGAGATGGAGGTTTCTGAAATACTTTCTCGGTATGAATTCGAAGAGGATACTCCTATTATCCGCGGCTCTGCACTCGGTGCTTTGAACGGTGTTGCAAAGTGGGAAGAAAAGGTAATGGAACTCATGAACACTGTTGATGAGTGGATTCAGGAACCGCCTCGCGCTACTGACAAACCTTTCTTGATGCCGGTTGAGGATGTATTCTCTATCACAGGTCGTGGTACTGTTGCTACTGGTCGTATCGAGACTGGTGTTATCCATGTTGGTGATGAGGTTGAACTCCTTGGTCTTGGTGAGGACAAGAAGTCTGTTGTAACAGGCGTTGAGATGTTCCGCAAGCTCCTTGATGAGGGTCAGGCTGGTGATAACGTAGGTCTTCTCCTCCGTGGTATCGATAAGAACGAAATCAAGCGTGGTATGGTACTCTGCCATCCGGGTCAGATTAAGCCATTCAAGAAGTTCAAGGCTTCTATCTACGTGTTGAAGAAGGAAGAGGGTGGTCGTCATACTCCGTTCGGAAACAAGTATCGTCCACAGTTCTATCTCCGTACAATGGACTGCACCGGTGAGATTTCTCTGCCGGAGGGCGTGGAAATGGTAATGCCTGGTGATAACGTAGAGATCACAGTTGAGCTTATCTACGCTGTTGCATTGAACAAGGGTCTGCGTTTCGCTATCCGCGAGGGTGGTCGTACAGTAGGTTCTGGTCAGATTACAGAAGTTTACGAGGACTAATTCAAGTCTGAGTATATATACTAAGGTTCCCGTGACCGCGTTGCGGGAACTTATTTTACGGGAATAGCTCAGTTGGTAGAGCATCGGTCTCCAAAACCGAGGGTCGTGGGTTCGAGTCCTCCTTCCCGTGCTAATATAAAGATAATATGTTTAAGAAGTTTGTAAATTATTGCAAGGTTTGCTACGATGAACTTGCGCATAAGACAACTTGGCCAACACGGCGCGAACTGACTCATAGTGCAATGGTTGTATTATCTGCTTCCCTTGTCATTGCATTGGTAGTGTTCGCAATGGATTTTGTGTTCCAACACATTATGCAATTCGTTTATCCAAGCTAAATCAATAGATACAATGGCTGATACAGAAAAGAAATGGTATGTACTTCGTGCTGTGAGTGGGAAAGAAGCTAAGGTGAAAGAATACATCGAGGCTGAGCTCAAACACAACGAAAGACTTGCTCAACGTGTTTCTCAGGTACTTTTGCCTGTGGAGAAGCACGCTTCTTCGCGTAGTGACGGCAAGAGGGTTGTCAAGGAAAGACTCAGTCTTCCGGGATATGTGCTTGTCGAAGCCAGCATGACCGCAGAAGTTGCATCTTCATTGCGCTTCATGCCAAATGTACTTGGTTTTCTTGGAGGAATGAGTTCTCCGTCTCCTGTAAGACAAGCTGACGTTAACCGTCTCCTTGGTAATGTCGAGGATTCTGAACTTGAGAACATTGTTGATGTTCCTTATGAGGTCGGTGAATCGGTTAAGGTTACGGATGGTCCGTTCAGTGGCTTCCACGGAGTAATCGAAGAGGTTAATACCGAGAAGCATAAACTGAAAGTTATGGTGATGATTTTCGGACGCCAGAACCCGTTGGAGTTGAGTTTTATGCAAGTATCAAAGGAAGAATAGGCATTGTTACGGATGTCTTGACTTCCATATAGTTTTCAATTTTAATATTAACAAAGAGAAATGGCTAAAGAAGTTGCTGGATTAATCAAATTACAGATTAAAGGTGGCGCAGCGAATCCTTCCCCCCCAGTAGGACCTGCACTTGGTTCTAAGGGTATTAATATCATGGGATTCTGTAAGGAGTTCAATGCCCGCACCCAGGACAAGGCTGGTAAAGTATTGCCAGTTGTAATTACTTACTATACCGACAAGTCATTCAGCTTTATCATAAAGACTCCTCCTGCTGCTGTGCAGTTGATGGAGGCTGCTAAGCTAAAGGGTGGTTCCGGTGAGCCTAATCGTAAGAAAGTCGCAAGTGTAACTTGGGATCAGATTAAGGCTATCGCAGAGGATAAAATGCCAGACCTGAATTGCTTTACCGTAGAGTCTGCAATGAAGCTTATTGCCGGTACAGCCAGAAGTATGGGTATCACCGTTAAAGGGGACTTCCCTGGTAAATAATTAAAATCTTCAATTAAAATGAGTAAACTGACAAAAAATCAGAAATCAGTAGCTGAGAAGGTTGAGACAGGGAAGGCGTACACATTGAAAGAAGCTGTAGATTTGGTAAAGGAAATTACTACTACCAAGTTCGATGCTTCTGTAGATGTTGATGTGCGCTTGGGCGTTGACCCGCGTAAAGCTGACCAGATGGTTCGTGGCGTTGTTTCGCTCCCGAATGGAACTGGTAAAGTAACACGTGTGCTCTGTCTCTGTACACCGGATCAGGAAGAGGCTGCTAAGGCTGCCGGCGCTGATTATGTTGGTCTTGATGAATATGTAGAAAAGATCAAGGGTGGATGGACAGATATTGATGTCATTATCACAATGCCGTCTTGTATGGGTAAGATTGGTCCTTTGGGTCGTGTACTCGGTCCTCGTGGATTGATGCCAAACCCAAAGAGCGGTACTGTAACTATGGATGTTGCTAAGGCAGTTAAGGAAGTTAAGCAGGGTAAGATAGACTTTAAGGTTGATAAGGCTGGTATTATCCACACATCAATCGGTAAGGTAAGCATGACACCTGAGCAGATTTTCGGAAATGCAAAGGAATTTATATCTACTGTTATCAAGCTTAAACCTTCTGCTGCTAAAGGTACATATATCAAGAGTATCTTTATTTCGAGCACAATGAGTAAGGGTATCAAGATTGATCCTAAATCAGTTGAATAACTCTAAAAGTTTTGTAAAATGAGAAAAGAAGTAAAAGATACAATTATAGCAGAACTTGGACAGATGTTGAAGGAGTATCCTCATTTCTATTTGGTGAATGTTGCCGGACTGAATGCGGAGACTACAAGTAACCTTCGTCGCAAGTGCTTCAAGCAGGAAATCAAGATGGTTGTTGTGAAGAATACTCTTCTCCACAAGGCTTTCGAGGCTTCTGATATTGATTTTGAACCGTTGTATGACTCTCTCGTTGGTAGCACGGCTGTTATGTTCTCAAATACAGCTAACGTTCCGGCTAAGTTGTTGAAGGAGTATGCTAAGGAAGGTGTTCCTTCTCTGAAAGCCGCTTATGCAGAGGAGTCTATCTATGTAGGTGCAGATAAACTTGACGAACTGGCATCTCTCAAGAGCAAGACAGAACTTATCGCAGAGGTTGTTGCATTGTTGCAGTCTCCGGCGAAGAACGTTGTTTCTGCTCTCCAATCAGGAGCAAACACTATTCATGGTGTGCTGAAGACTTTAGGCGAGCGTCCTGAATAAATATTATTAAAGTCATAACAAAGTATAAAAACAAAATTAAAATTTTAAATAAAATGGCAGATATTAAAGCTATTGCTGAAGAGTTAGTAAATCTTACAGTAAAAGAAGTAAATGAGTTGGCAACAGTCCTGAAGGACGAGTATGGTATCGAGCCTGCTGCTGCAGCTGTAGCTGTAGCTGCTGGTCCTGCTGCTGGTGGTGCAGCTGCAGCAGCTGAGGAGAAGACATCTTTCGATGTTGTCCTCGCTGAGGTTGGTGCTACAAAGCTTCAGGTAGTTAAGGCTGTTAAGGAGGCTTGTGGTCTTGGTCTGAAAGAGGCTAAGGATCTCGTAGACGGTGCTCCTGCAACTATCAAGGAAGGTCTTTCTAAGGACGAGGCTGAGAACTTGAAGAAGACTATCGAGGCTGCAGGTGCTAAGGTAGAGCTGAAGTAAGTTCATTGAATGGTGCGTAATCTTATGTAGACTACGAAGATATTCGTCATAAATATATTAGATATCGCACATTTTTGAAATACGGTTAGGATTTGCTAAGTAGGCGAGTCCTAACCTTTTTGCGTCTTTTGATTGGAAAAGTGAAATAACGATTTAGAGCCGGAATGGCTAAAAAAGAGTATTAAGACATTATTATTTATATGGCTACAAAAATTGTTGATAACAGAGTAAACTTTGCCAGCGTGAAGAATCCGCTTGCCTATCCGGATTTTCTCGATGTGCAGTTGAAGTCGTTCAAAGAATTCTTGCAGTTGGACACCCCGCCAGAGGAACGCAAGAATGACGGTCTTTATAAGGTATTCTCAGAGAATTTCCCTATAACCGATACAAGAAATAATTTCGTTCTTGAGTTCTTGGATTACTATATCGACCCACCGCGTTATACTATTGAAGAGTGTCTTGAGCGCGGTCTGACATATAGTGTGCCATTGAAGGCTAAGATGAAATTGTACTGTACAGACCCAGACCATGAGGATTTTGGCACTGTAATACAAGATGTGTTCCTCGGAACCATTCCTTATATGACGGAGAATGGTACATTCCTTATTAATGGTGCAGAGCGTGTCGTCGTATCGCAGCTTCACCGTTCACCGGGTGTGTTCTTTGGACAGGGCGTACATTCAAATGGAACAATGCTGTATTCTGCACGTATTATTCCGTTTAAAGGTTCTTGGATAGAGTTTGCTACGGACATTAACAATGTGATGTATGCTTACATTGACCGTAAGAAAAAGTTGCCGGTAACAACTTTGTTGCGTGCTATCGGTTTTGAGGATGACAAGGATATACTTCAGATTTTTGACCTTTGCGAGGGTATGAAGGTTACAAAGAAAAACCTGAAGGCTGCCATCGGTCGCAAACTTGCCGGTAATGTGATGAAGAGTTGGAATGAGGACTTTGTAGATGAGGATACCGGAGAAGTTGTATCTATCGAGCGTAATGAAGTCGTTGTTCAGCGCGAGGCTGAAATCACAGAGGAAATCGTTGAAGAGATTCTCGATAGTGGCGCATCATCTATTCTTCTTCATAAGGATGAAGATCAGGCAAACAAGTATGCCATCATTTTTAATACTCTTGCAAAAGACCCGAGTCACTCTGAGAAAGAGGCTGTATTGTATATCTATCGCCAGTTGCGTAATGCAGACCCTGCTGATGACGCAAGTGCACGTGAGGTATTCCAGAATCTGTTCTTCTCAGACAAACGTTATGATTTGGGCGAGGTAGGCCGTTATCGTATAAATAAGAAACTTGGTTTGAACACAGACTCTGATGTGAGAGTGTTGACCAAAGACGATATAATTGAGATTATAAAATATCTCATTCAGTTGATTAACTCAAATGCAACGGTTGACGATATTGATCACTTGTCAAACCGTCGTGTACGTACCGTAGGTGAGCAGTTGAGCAATCAGTTCTCTATCGGTCTCGCACGTATGAGCCGTACTATCCGTGAGCGTATGAACGTTCGCGATAATGAGGTGTTCCAGGCAACGGATTTGATTAATGCGAAGACCATTTCGAGTGTTATAAATTCTTTCTTCGGTACTAATCCGCTTAGCCAGTTCATGGACCAGACCAACCCGTTGGCTGAGGTGACGCATAAGCGCCGTCTTTCGGCTCTCGGTCCTGGCGGTTTGTCTCGTGAGCGTGCCGGATTTGAGGTGCGTGATGTTCATTATACGCACTATGGACGTCTGTGTCCTATTGAGAGTCCTGAAGGTCCGAATATTGGTCTTATTTCTTCTCTTTGTGTTTATGCAAAGATAAATGACCTCGGATTTATAGTTACTCCTTATCGTAAGGCTTCTAATGCTAAGGTGGATATGCAGAATGAAGATGTTGTATATCTTACAGCTGAGGAAGAAGAGGATAAGATTATCGGACAGGGTAATGCTCCACTCAACGATGATGGAACATTTATCCGTGATTATGTAAAGTGTCGTCAGGATGCAGATTATCCGGTCGTATCTCCTGATCAGGTAGACCTTGTTGACGTGGCTCCGCAGCAGATTGCATCAGTATCTGCTGGTCTTATTCCGTTCTTGGAGCATGATGACGGACACCGTGCTCTTATGGGATGCAACATGATGCGCCAGGCTGTTCCATTGCTTCATAATGACGCTCCTATAGTAGGAACTGGTCTTGAGAAGAAAGTTTGTGAGGATTCACGAACAATGGTAACGGCTGAGGGCGACGGCGTTATAGAGTATGTTGATGCAACGACTATACGTATTCTTTATGACCGCACAGATGATGAGGAGTTCGTAAGTTTTGAACCGGCATTGAAGGAATATAGAATTTCTAAGTTCCGCCGTACCAATCAGAATATGGTTATCGACCTTCGTCCTATTTGTTCTAAGGGACAGCGTGTTAAGGCCGGTGATATTTTGACAGAAGGATATGCAACTGAGAACGGAGAGCTTGCTCTTGGACGTAACCTTCTCGTGGCTTATATGCCGTGGAAGGGCTACAACTACGAGGACGCTATCGTGCTTTCTGAGCGTATGGTACGTGATGATGTCCTTACCAGTGTACACGTAGACGAGTATTCTCTCGATGTACGTGAAACAAAGCGTGGCGTAGAGGAGTTCACAAGCGATATTCCTAATGTTAGTGAAGAGGCAACAAAAGACCTTGATGAGAATGGCGTTATTCGTGTTGGCGCACGTGTAGAACCAGGTGATATTCTTATCGGTAAGATTTCTCCTAAGGGCGAAAGCGACCCGTCACCGGAAGAGAAATTGCTTCGTGCAATCTTTGGTGATAAGGCCGGTGATGTGAAAGACTCTTCACTCAAGGCAAATCCGTCTCTTAGTGGTGTCGTTATAGACAAGAAACTCTTTACCCGTGCTATTAAGACTCGCGAGAGCAAGAAACATGATAAGGTCGTTCTTGCTAAAATTGACGAGGAATACGAAGCTAAGGTTGATGACCTGAAAGATATTCTTGTGGACAAGTTGCTTACCCTTACCGATGGAAAAGATTCGCAAGGAATAAAGGATTATTCTGGTGCGGAGATTATAACAAAGGGTAGTAAATTTACAGCTCCGATATTGAAGAACCTTGATTATCAGGGAATCGTATCTAATGATTGGACAGATGATGAGCATACTAATACGCTCATATCTATGCTTATCAAGAATTATATACGTAAGTACAAACTTATGGATGCGGAATTGAAGCGTCGTAAGTTTGCGATTACTATTGGAGATGAGTTACCGTCAGGTATCTTGCAGATGGCTAAGGTCTACGTGGCAAAGAAACGTAAGATTGGTGTTGGAGATAAACTTGCGGGACGCCACGGTAATAAAGGTATTGTATCGAAGATTGTTCGTATGGAAGATATGCCGTTCTTAGAGGATGGCCGTCCTGTAGATTTGGTATTGAATCCACTTGGTGTGCCTTCTCGTATGAACCTCGGTCAGATTTTCGAGGCTATTCTTGGTGCAGCTGGTAGAAAACTTGGTGTGAAGTTCGCCACTCCGATTTTTGATGGTGCTAAGCTTGATGACCTTTCTGAGTGGACTGATAAAGCGGGTCTTCCACATCTCTGTTCAACCCACCTTTATGATGGTGAGACAGGAGAGCGCTTCGACCAGCCAGCTACTGTGGGTGTAACATACTTCCTTAAGTTAGGCCACATGGTTGAGGATAAGATGCACGCCCGTTCTATCGGTCCTTACAGTCTTATCACTCAGCAGCCACTTGGAGGTAAAGCTCAGTTTGGTGGTCAGCGTTTTGGAGAGATGGAGGTTTGGGCTCTTGAAGCATTTGGTGCAAGCCATGTCTTACAAGAGATTCTTACCATAAAGTCTGATGATGTTGTTGGCAGAAGCAAGGCTTATGAGGCTATTGTTAAAGGCGAGCCGATGCCGACGCCGGGAATACCGGAATCTCTCAATGTGCTTCTGCACGAGCTTAGAGGTCTTGGCTTGAGTATCAAGCTCGACTAAAATTAATTAAGAATTGAGATTGACAGTTGAGAATTATGATATGTCCGGAAAGAAATAAGCAGGAACATAGAATAATCACAATTCAAGATTCTAAATTCTAAATTCTAAATTAAAGTAAAAGATTATGGCTTTTAAGAAAGATACAAAAGTAAAGAGTAATTTCACCAAGATTACCATCGGACTTGCTTCTCCGGAGGAAATCCTCGAAAATTCTTTCGGTGAGGTGACCAAGCCGGAAACAATTAACTATCGTACTTACAAACCGGAGCGTGATGGCTTGTTCTGTGAGCGTATTTTCGGTCCTACAAAAGATTATGAATGTGCTTGTGGAAAGTACAAGCGGATTCGTTATAAAGGTATCGTCTGTGACCGTTGTGGTGTCGAAGTAACTGAGAAGAAAGTACGTCGTGAGCGTAGTGGTCATATCGAGCTCGTTGTTCCGGTTGCACATATATGGTATTTCCGATCATTGCCAAATAAGATAGGCTATCTGCTCGGTATACCAACGAAACGCCTTGATGCTGTTATCTATTATGAAAAGTATATCGTTGTACAGCCTGGTGTTGTCGAAGGTATGCACGATGCAGAAGACAATGAGTTGAATGGTTCCCATAAACTCGACCTTCTTACGGAAGATGAGTACTTGGATATACTCGATAACAAATTGCCGGAAGGAAATGAATATCTTGATGATAGCGATCCACATAAGTTTATTGCCAAGATGGGTGCAGAGGCAGTGTATGATCTTCTGTTGGGGCTTGACCTTGACCGTCTTGCCGGTGAGCTTCGTGACCGTGCCACAACAGATTCCAGCCAGCAGCGAAAAACCGAAGCGTTGAAGCGTTTGCAGGTTGTTGAATCCTTCCGTTCTTCTAAAGAAATCAATCATCCGGAGTGGATGATAATGAAGATAATACCGGTTACTCCGCCAGAACTTCGTCCATTGGTACCGCTTGATGGTGGTCGTTTCGCAACTTCAGACCTTAATGACCTTTATCGTCGCGTGATTATACGTAACAATCGTCTTAAGAGACTTATGGAGATTAAGGCGCCAGAAGTAATTCTTCGCAATGAGAAACGTATGTTGCAGGAAGCTGTCGATTCTTTGTTCGACAACTCTCGCAAGTCTTCTGCTGTGAAGAGCGAGAGCAACCGTCCATTGAAATCCCTTTCCGATTCGTTGAAAGGTAAGCAAGGACGTTTCCGTCAGAACCTTCTTGGTAAGCGTGTTGACTATTCTGCACGTTCAGTTATCGTTGTAGGTCCTGAGTTGAAGATGGGCGAGTGCGGTCTTCCTAAGTTGATGGCAGCAGAGCTTTACAAGCCGTTTATTATTCGTAAACTTATCGAGCGCGGAATTGTAAAGACCGTTAAGAGCGCGAAGAAGATTGTCGACCGTCGTGAACCGGTAATTTGGGATATTCTTGAGAATGTGATGAAAGGTCACCCGGTACTTCTTAACCGTGCGCCAACTCTTCACCGTCTCGGTATTCAGGCATTCCAGCCGAAACTTATCGAGGGTAAGGCAATCCAGCTTCATCCGCTTGCTTGTACAGCGTTCAACGCCGACTTTGATGGTGACCAGATGGCTGTTCACCTCCCCTTGAGCAATGCCGCCGTACTCGAAGCTCAGATTTTGATGCTCCAGAGCCACAATATTCTTAACCCGGCAAATGGTGCTCCTATCACCGTGCCGTCTCAGGATATGGTACTCGGACTCTATTATATAACCAAGATTCGTCCGGGTGCTAAAGGCGAAGGACTTACTTTCTATGGTCCCGAAGAGGCAATTATCGCGAATAACGAAGGTAAATGTGATTTGCACGCACAGGTAAAGGTTGTCGTTAATGATCTCGTAGACGGCAAACTTCAAAAGCGTATGGTCGAGACTTCTGTAGGACGCGTTATTGTAAATGGCATTATTCCGGAAGAAGTAGGTTACTTCAATGATATTATTTCAAAGAAAACACTCCGTGGTATCATTGCCGATGTAATCAAGTCTGTCGGTATGGCACGTGCCTGCGAGTTCCTTGATGGTATCAAGAACCTCGGTTACCGTATGGCATACGTTGCCGGACTTTCATTCAACCTTGACGATATCATCATTCCGCCAGAGAAAGAAAGTATTGTTGAGCGCGGTAACAAGGAAGTCCGTGATATTACCGACAACTATAATATGGGATTCATCACCGATACCGAGCGCTACAATCAGGTTATTGATACATGGACTCACGTAAATAATGACCTCGGAAATATCCTCTTGAAGGAGATGACAGAGGCCGATCAGGGCTTTAACGCCGTATTCATGATGCTCGATTCCGGTGCCCGTGGTTCTAAAGACCAGATTAAGCAGCTTTCCGGTATGCGTGGTCTTATGGCCAAGCCGCAGAAAGCCGGAGCAGAAGGCGCGCAGATTATTGAGAACCCGATTCTTTCTAACTTCAAGGAAGGAATGTCGGTGCTTGAGTACTTCATCTCCTCTCACGGTGCTCGTAAGGGTCTTGCCGATACTGCTATGAAGACAGCCGATGCCGGTTACCTTACCCGTCGACTTGTTGACGTGTCTCACGATGTGATTATCACAGAAGAAGACTGCGGTACTTTGCGTGGACTTGTTTGCACAGCATTGAAAAATGGCGATGAGGTTATATCTTCTTTGTATGAGCGTATTCTCGGTCGTGTGTCTGTACACGATGTAATACATCCGACAACCGGCGACCTTATCGTTGCTGCCGGTGAGGAAATAACAGAGGCAAAGGCTAAGATTATCGAAGACTCACCTATAGAGAGCGTCGAGATTCGTTCCGTTCTCACCTGTGAGAGCAAGAAGGGAGTCTGCATGAAGTGTTACGGCCGCAACCTCGCAACATCACGAATGGTACAGCTTGGCGAGGCTGTCGGAGTCATCGCAGCACAGGCTATCGGTGAGCCGGGTACACAGTTGACCCTCCGTACATTCCATGCCGGTGGTGTGGCTGGTAATGCAGCAGCCAATGCAAGCATCGTTGCAAAGAATGATGCAAAGATAGAGTTCGACGAACTCCGTACCGTACCATACGTAGAGCGCCAGCCGGATGAGACAGAAATCAACTGTGAGATGGTTGTCAGCCGTCTTGCAGAGATTCGTTTTGTTGACCCGAATACCAATATCGTGCTTTCTACAATGAACGTTCCATACGGTAGTTCACTCTATTTCAAGCATGGCGATAAGGTGAAGAAGGGCGACCTCATTGCTAAATGGGATCCGTTCAATGCAGTTATCGTCAGTGAATATGCCGGTGTTGTACGCTTCCACGACGTTGTCGATGGTGTAACTTACCGTTCTGAGACTGATGATGCTACCGGACTTGAGGAGCGTATCATTACTGATTCTAAAGATAAGTCACGCGTTCCTACTTGCGACATCGTTCGTGAAGGTGCAAGAAAGAACCGTGAGACTGGTCGATATAATCCAGAAGACGTGCTCGGAACATACATCTTCCCTGTGGGAGGACACATTGAGCAGCGTATTCAGGACGGCGCTAAGATTGCTACCGGTACAACCCTTGTGAAGATTCCACGTGCTATGGGTGGTGCAGGAGATATTACCGGTGGTCTTCCACGTGTAACCGAGCTCTTCGAGGCACGTAATCCATCTAACCCAGCAGTCGTTTCTGAAATCGACGGTGAGGTAATGATGGGACGTGTTAAGCGTGGTAATCGTGAGATCATCGTAACTTCAAAGACTGGCGAGCAGCGCAAATACCTTGTATCGCTTTCTAAGCAGATTCTTGTTCAGGAACACGATGCCGTTCGCGCAGGTACACCGCTTTCTGATGGTGTCATCACTCCGGCCGACATTCTTGCTATTAAGGGTCCTACCGCAGTACAGGAGTATATTGTAAATGAGGTTCAGGACGTCTATCGTTTGCAGGGTGTGAAGATCAACGACAAGCACTTCGAGATTATCGTGCGCCAGATGATGCGTAAGGTTGTCATCAATGATCCGGGCGACACGACATTCCTGGAACAGGAAATCGTTGACAAGCTCGACTTCGCAGAGGAGAACGACCGCATCTGGGGTAAGAAAGTCATTACCGATCCGGGCGACTCAGAGACCTGTTATAAGGGCCAGATTATTTCAGCTCGCAAGTTGCGTGATGAGAACTCTACTTTAAAGCGTCGCGATATGAAACTCATACAGGTGCGTGATGCAGTTCCTGCAACATCTACACAGATACTTCAGGGTATCACCCGTGCAGCACTTCAGACCAAGAGCTTCATGTCAGCCGCATCATTCCAGGAGACAACAAAGGTGCTCAACGATGCTGCTATCCGTGGAAAGGTTGATCGTCTTGAGGGAATGAAGGAGAATGTGATTTGCGGACACCTCATTCCTGCCGGTACCGGACTTCGTAAGTGGGATAAGGTGATTGTCGGTTCACGCGATGAGTATGAGCGTATGCAGGCAAACAAGAAGAATGTTCTCGACTTCAGCGAGAAAGAAGTAAAGGAATAACCAAATACTTTCAAGCATTTAAAAAGACTGCAATCCGTAATGGGTTGCAGTTTTTTTTGTATATAGGCTGCCGCTATTTCTGAGCTGAGTCTTTATAAAAATCAGATATTTCATTTTTTAATGGAAAAAAAGTCATATCTTTGTGTTATGATAAAGAACTCAAGATACGACTATAAATTCACAGTTTTTCTGTTGGTTTCCGTTGCAATGGCGTGCCTGATAGGGTGTGACAAACCGTCGGACAAGCTCGATATGGCATACCGTATGATAAATGAGCGGCCAGATAGCGCGTATTCTGTTTTGCAGGATATAGATTATGACGACCTTACGGCAGATTCGCTAAAAGCAAAGTATATATTAACCAGGGCATGGGCAAATACCCGTGTGGGGCGTTCGCTCATCACCGACACTTTGTTGGATAAAGCAGCCACATACTTCATATCGGCTGGCGACACGGCAAACTGGGTGATTTCGTCCCAATTGCAGTCCGGACATGAATTTATGAAAGGCGATGCCGAAGCCGCACTACGAATCCTTGAGGATTTGATTCCACATATCAAGAATCCCAAACTGCATTGGGACACCTACCTACATTTGCTTGAATTGTCTATCAGTAGTCAGAAATATGAGCGTGCATACGGCTATGCCGACTGGCTGCTGAGGCATACCAACGTGCCAGAAG
Source organism: uncultured Prevotella sp. (assembly GCA_900547005.1). Lineage (GTDB taxonomy): Bacteria > Bacteroidota > Bacteroidia > Bacteroidales > Bacteroidaceae > Prevotella. The sequence goes on along the minus strand of URER01000027.1, from coordinate 16,724 downwards.
AGACACTGAAGTTTGCCACAGCCAAAAGTGTCGCCCTCTATCAGCAAGGTCGTTTCAAGCAGGCACTTGCCGATCTCGACAGTATCATAGTCACAGGAGTCGTGGAGAAAGTGTCTCCAAAGGTATCTGCAGATTTCTACTGCGACTATGCCGAGATACTCGATGGAGCCGGATATTCCTCACGTGCAGTCTCCGTTATCGACAGCTTAAATCGCAACGGAGTTCCGACAGACAACGTCGAGGATGTGTGCCGGAGGGTCTCTCTTGCCCTGTTCTATGCCAATTTGGGCAATACGGATAAGGCGAAGGAACAGCTTGGCAGTATAAACCACGAAGGTACGCAATCGGTATTCGAAGTCTACGCGTCCATTGCGATGCTGAAATCAGCGTTACAGTTCAAGGACACGGGGCATTTCCCTTCGGAACTGATGCACGAAGTCACAAAAACGATGCAGCACAGCTATCAGTTTGCCCAGTTCGACAGGCAGACAGCCCTGGAAACGGTGATAGAACTCAACGATGATAACTACGAGTTGAAGCTGCAACGGCAACGTCTTTGGCTGCTCATTTCCTGCATTTCCCTTTTGCTGCTTGCCGGCGGTGTGGCTGTGTACCTGTTGCTTAGTCGCCGAAGACAGCGGTTGATAGATGCCGAGGAGCGTGCCGAGACACTGGAGCGGATGCTGAAAGACTATGAGAAAGACACCGACGAAAAAGACAGTCCGTCCGATAGCGAGAAGCTGAAAGCCTCCCTGCTCCGTCAGCTTGGCATATTCAAGACCTTCGCCAGCACGCCGAACCCACAGAGCCGCGATGCTCTAAGAAAGATATCCGCCATAGGCAAGGGCGACACCACGATAGAGTCTCTGGTAGACTGGCAGGATTTCTATTCTATGATAGACAATCTGTTTGACGGTTTCCACACAAAACTCGTCACAAACTATCCAAATATGTTCAATGACAAAGAGCAACAGATAATCGTGTTGCTTAAATCCGGGTTCTCCACAAAGGAGATTAGTGTCCTCACCGAGCAGTCGTCAGCTACGATATACACACGCAAATCGGTCATCAGAAAGAAGCTCGCGACACCCGAAGACGGCGATTTCACAGCCCAGTTGGACGCTCAATTCGGCACTTCCTGAATCCATTTAGATTTGCAAAAGCCCCATTTAGACTTTTAATACGTTCTGCCCCTGACAGTCAGAGAGTTACGCTCTGGCTGTTTAGACTTTTTATCTGCTCGTTTAGTAGGCAAAAAGCACCTTTTCGTACTAACTTTGCAATGCCGGAACAACCATATTCCGCATCAGAGTTATACATTGATTTTAAGAGAAATAATTATGACAGAACGTATGAAAACTATTACAGTTATCTTGCTCGCCATCGCAGCGGTCTTACCGGCGACGGCACAAAAAGGTACCGTCCCAGTAGACAGCGTAACCTACACACTCGGCGAAGTGGTGGTGAAAGCCAACCCGCGCGTGACCTCCCTTAAAGGCGATGCCATGCTGACCCGCGTTACCGGCACCCAGCTTGAACACGCAGGCACAGCCAACGATGTGCTGACACAGGTGCCTATGGTACTCGGTTCCGACGGCAACTTCGAGGTCTTTGGAAAGGGAAGTCCTGCTATATATGTCAACGGAAGGCTGTTGCAGGATGTGTCGGAACTGGCGCAAATCAGTTCCGCTAATATTAAGACCGTTGAAGTGCAGACCAATCCTGGCGCAAAATACAGCGCAACGGTAAAGTCTGTGATAAACATCACCCTGAAAGCACCGCAAGGTGACGGGTTAAGCGGACTTGTCCGTGTGCAGGGGGCGGTGCAGAAATACTTCCGGACTATGGATCAACTGAATCTGAAATACCGCACCGGCGGACTCGAAGTGTTCGGAAACTTCGGTTATATGGGCGGCAGACACGAGGATGCAAGCACCATCGATATGCAGACCCGGGCCTCCGTTCTTTGGAATCAGATAATGGACCAGAACGGAAAAGCAAAGATTCAGGACTTTTATGCCAAAGCGGGCTTCTCCTATCTGTTCAATTCCAGCCACTCCATTGGCGCGTACTATACAAACGGATTCAAGAAAACCGATGCCCGTAACTACGGATTCAGCAGAATACTTGCCGGCGGGAAGCTCTACGACGAACTGTCCGTAGACATACATCAGAAGGGCAATGTGACGCCGAAACACCATGCCAATATGTATTATAACGGCACCATCGGAAAACTTGACATAGATTTCAACATGGACTATATGTGGCAGAAGGATAACTCCGACCAACTGAATGACGAGGCAAGCGGTAACTTTGATGATGCGCGTGTGGCTTCCTCCACCCAGAACCACAGCCGGTTGTTTGCCGAAAAGCTCGTGTTCAGCTATCCTGTATGGAAGGGCAGCGTAGAGTTTGGCAATGAATACACATCGTCGCGGTTTGACACAGACTATACAACAAACGCCTCCCTGCTTACTGGTGCCGACTCGCGTGTCGATGAGAGCAATATTGCCGAGTTCGTGCAGCTCGCCCAACGCTTCGGTATATGGAATGTCGGAGTCGGTCTGCGCTATGAGCACGTCGCCTTCAAGTATTTCGAGAACGGGCAGAAACGAGACGACATGAGCCGCAGCTATAACAATCTGTTCCCCTCGCTTTCCCTATCCGCCGTGATAAAGAAGGTGCAACTGGCTCTTAGCTACACGCACAAGACTCAGCGACCGAGCTACAATTCCCTCGACGGAACAATTGACTATATCAACCGTTTTACCTTTGAGGGAGGCAATCCATATCTGAAGCCGGAGAAAATACACAACGTACAGTTGTCGGCTGCATGGAGTCATTTCTTCACTCAGATATCCTACAGCTATAAGAAAGACCCGATTCTCAATACCACTATACCATACGGCGATGACGGCGAGGTGGTGCTTCTCGTGAAAGACAACTTCCCAAAGATGCAGCAACTCGTGGCTTTCTTGGGAGGACAGTTCCGGTTTGGCATCTGGCAGCCCAAGGTCAACGTGGGCATAATAAAGCAATGGCTGACCATCGACTATAACGGCGGGCGAAAGAGCCTTGACAATCCGATAGGACTCGTGCAGTTACAGAACGCCATTCATCTGCCCTATGACATCTGGCTGAACGTAGATATGCAGTGGATGAGTGCCGGAAATAGTGATAATGCCAAGGTGACATCGTCGTCATACCTAAACGCCAAGCTCTACAAGGCGTTCTTGAAGAACCGTTTCAGCATTACCCTCGAAGCCAATGACATATTCAATAAGAACATGAAGGACTTCACTTTCTACAACAAGGATGTTACTATTTTCAAGTCGAACCATGTCACCAGCCGTGCGTTCCTGCTGACCCTGCAATATAATTTCAACACTACGCGCGACCGATATAAGGGAAAAGGAGCCGGACAGAACGAGCTTAACCGCTTCTGAAATCTTTTCGCTTTTGTTACAAAGGCTCTGTAATCGCATTACAAGTGCTTTGTAATCAATCAGCCTGTATCTTCCGTATAGCAAATTTACGTTAAACACGGTTAAATAATGCGCCCGTTTTATTCCCAGACAGGAAGAAATGTATATATTTGCGATATCATATTGATATCAAATAATTAATAGTTACATAGTATGGAGAATAAAGAATTTAAGTATGCAGGCAAGACTTTGAATGGCATTGAGATGTTGATAGTCTCGCTGCTTGGAATTTTGGGCGGTGTAGGAGTTTTTGTTTGGGGATGTGTTGCAGTGGAAGATAATACATTCTTAGGCGTTTCCCTGATAGCTCTCGGTCTGATAATATTTGTATTGGGCATTATCAGTTGTTGCGGTCTGATGCTTGTAGAGCCGGGACAGGCACGTGTGCTGCTCTTCTTCGGAAAGTATAGAGGTACATTCACCGAGTCGGGCTACTATTGGATAAACCCGTTCATGACGGCGAAGAAACTCTCGCTGCGTGTCAGAAACCTTGATGCCGAGCCTATCAAGGTGAACGACAAGACCGGAAACCCGATAATGATTGGCCTTGTGTTAGTGTGGAAACTGAAGGACACCTACAAGGCAATCTTCGACATCGACACGCAGACAATGGCCGAAGGACAGAGCGGACAGAATGTCGTAACATCGGCGGCTCAGATAATGAACACGTTAGGCCGCTTCGTGAGCATTCAGGCAGACGCCGCTCTGCGTCAGGTTGCGGGCGAGTATGCCTACGATGTAGAGGACAACAATTCAAGCGAGATTACCCTGCGCGATGGTAGCGACGAGATAAATAAGGTGCTTGAGGAACGCATCGACGAGCGTTTGGCTATGGCTGGTATCGAAGTTGTCGAGGCACGTATCAACTATTTGGCATACGCTCCTGAGATTGCCGCTGTGATGCTGCGTCGTCAGCAGGCTTCAGCCATTATCTCTGCCCGCGAAAAGATTGTCGAGGGTGCCGTTTCGATGGTAAAGATGGCACTGCAAAAACTCAGTGATGAGGATGTGGTGGAGCTTGACGAGGAGAAGAAGGCCGCAATGGTTAGCAACCTCCTTGTAGTGCTTTGTGGTGACGATTCGGCCCAGCCGGTTGTCAATGCCGGGACTTTGAACCATTAATATATGATATTAAGACCGGTGTTATTTATCCCAAGAGTTTTCTGCACCATAATATTTAACCATTAAGCTATGGCGAAGAAGGAGACAACGAACAAGAGTTTCATCTTGCGTATTGATTCGGATACGATGAATGCCATTGAGGCCTGGGCTGCGGACGAGTTCCGCTCCACCAACGGACAGCTTCAATGGATTATCGCTGAGGCGTTGCGCAAGGCAGGACGTTTGCCTAAGAAGCGCAAGCCTCCTAAGTCTGACGATGAGGCCATGGCTCACCCGATAAACTCAGGGGAAGTCTTTTATTAGATATTATGTCGCACCTTTGCACACACTTTACGTCATGCTCAGAGTATTTAAGGCTGGATTACTCCAGTACTGAAGCCAAAATACTTGAGTAATCAGGCCGGAATTACTTGAGTACTGCGCCCAAATTACTCGAGTATCGCGCCATAGTACTATGCATTCGACCGAAATAGGTTGCCCCTGTATTTATCGGATGAATCCTAAAGCCCAGACGACCAGACGCCCAGACGAGAGTCGGCAGCGGCGATTTTTTACGTAAATGTTTGGCAGCTTGATTTTTTATGCTTATTTTTGTAATCAAACAAATTATCTTAATAATGGTTTATATGAACGGAACTTATGACAGCTATGTTCTTGCCCGTTGTGGAATGAAACCTGCAACGTGTGTGCTTGGGTATGCCGTTCTACCCCCCCTAATGGTTTTCGCATAAGCAAAAGGCTGTATGATTGTTACATAGTGTATGTCGGATGGATGTTCAAGCCGTCCGGCAGGGGCTTTTGTGTCCTGCCATCCACAAAATCCGGTCCGTCCAAATCCTGTTTGCTGCCATTCTTTATTTCCTACGCAGTCAGATCTCTACTAAACTTCTTCTTTGCTATCTGGCAGCGCAGATGTCAAAGGAAATTCTCATGAACTGAACTAAAACACAATATTTAATAACAAAATCAAGATTATGAAAAAAATTAGTATTAACAAACTCTTAAAGTGCATAGGCATTCTATGCGGAACAGTTATTCTGTTGGGGCTGAACTCATGCACCACAGAAGAGGACGAGTTGGATGATAGCGGCCATCGTGCGTTCAGCAAAGCATTCGACTTTAGTGTAACCCGCGTTGAGCGTGTAGGCTCTGTGCTCATCATGGATTTCACCATCAGGAACAAGAGCGGAAAGGACATTCAAAACTTTAATATCGATCCCGGTGATGCAGAAGACAGTCAGGGACAGACAAACTCCCATGTGGATGTCCGTTTTGGAAACGGTGAGTACAGCTACAGCCGTGAGGTTACATTTGCCAAGGGCGGGACTTTGTCAGGAAGTTTTAGGATAAGATATTTCGATGATTCCAATTCTGCACGAACTGTGGATATCGGTTTCAGGTGCAGGGCGGATGAAGCGAACATAGATCCTAATGAATATGTTACAACGGGTGCCCGAAGTATCACAGACAATCGTGTCCTCAGCAACGGCATTCAGACCAACGACTTGAATCTGAACTACGAACTTGTGAAGACCAGGCAGAACGGTACAGACGTATATGTTACGTTCCGTCTCACAAACAATACAGGTGTCGTATTGAGGAATTTTGCTCTTGATCCCGCCGAAGCGCGCGACCAAAACGGCACGACGCTCTCGCATACGTATATCATAGCCGGCGACGGAAATGATTATTCGTATAATGCCATAACCGATATTGATAATGGCGCATCCCAGACTTACACCGTAAAGATTTTCTATGTTAACGCATCGGTATCGAAAATATCATTGAACATTGGCGTAACGTCTCCGTCATACGTGATTGCCGACGATATGGTGAGAATCCTAACTGTTCCCGTTCCTTATCAGAATGGGAGCATTGAAGACCCGGATACACCACCCACACCGGAAGCGAAACTGCTGAAGGGCATAGGTAATAAAGTCGCGTTTAAGTATGACAGCGAAGATCGGTTGGCTCGTTTGGGCTACAACGGCAATGACAACAACGTGATTTTCAGTTATAATCCGTTCTCAATAGCATTTGGTCAAAGTTCCTCGACAGCCTCAGACTTCGTCTATGGCAGCAATGGATATGTTACAGGCTTCAAGGGAAAATCTTCTACGAGTACTTATGAGCAGACTGTGAAGTATGACAGCGATGGTCATATCATTGCTTTCTCGCAGGAATGGTATTCCAATGGTGTGCATAGCAGTACCGTTGAAGTGGTGATAAAATGGACTAACGGCAACATCGCCAACTATGAGTCGGTCGTTTATCGTCCGGACGGGACAGTCTATTCGCAGGAGATTGGCATCCCTATGTATGGCGGTATCGAGAACAAGGCTAATCAGATAAGCCTCAGTCAGGTCTTTTTGGTTGGCGACCTTATCTATTATGAGGCCACAGGAGTGTTCGGCAAGAACTGTTCAAGACTTCTTCCCGATGCTATCACCGTGACGAAATATAAGAACGGAGCCGTGGAAAGCACCGAGACGACAACCTATTTGTATGAGTTTAATGCAGACGGAACAATCGCAAAGGAAACAGAAGACGGCACATCTTATATATATAGTTACTATTGATTCCTTTTGCAAGAGGAATGCTATAATTGTTTAAATGCAAAAACAAAATAATCAAAGGGGCTAATACCTCGTGAGAAGTGTCAGCCCTGATTCGTATTTGTTCACAAAAGTCTTACCGTACAGCAATATAAAAACGGCTTCTATGGAGTGATTTCCGATAGAAGCCGTTTGTTGTTACGCTTGATATGCGTCTTATTCCTTTGTGGCGATAGCCTGCTTGATGAGAATCTCAAGCTCTTCGCACAACTCGGGATTGTCTTTGAGCAATGCCTTTGTGGCATCTCGCCCCTGAGCCAGACGCGAATTCTTGTAAGAGAACCATGAGCCGCTTTTCTGGATAATGCCGTATTCTACACCGAGGTCTAACAGCTCGCCTATCTTTGAGATGCCTTCACCGAATGTAATCTCGAACTCGGCCTTGCGGAATGGCGGAGCAACCTTGTTCTTCACGATTTTTACGCGCACTTGGTTACCAATAACTTGGTCGCCGTCCTTGATGGATGTTACGCGGCGGATGTCAAGGCGCACGCTGCTGTAGAACTTCAACGCGTTACCGCCCGTTGTCGTTTCTGGGTTGCCGAACATCACACCGATTTTCTCGCGCAACTGGTTGATGAAGATACACGTGGTGTTTGTCTTGCTCACCGTTGATGTCAGCTTGCGCAGGGCCTGACTCATGAGGCGAGCCTGCAGTCCCACGGCGTTGTCACCCATGTCGCCTTCAATCTCCTTCTTCGGCGTAAGGGCTGCCACAGAGTCGATGACGATAATGTCGATAGCGCTCGAACGAATCAGTTGGTCGGCAATTTCAAGAGCCTGCTCACCGTTGTCAGGCTGCGAAATCCACAGATTGTCAACGTCTACGCCGAGCTTTGCTGCATAAAAACGGTCGAAAGCGTGTTCCGCGTCGATAAACGCTGCGATGCCGCCAGCCTTCTGAGCTTCGGCAATAGCGTGTATGGCGAGCGTTGTCTTACCCGAGCTTTCCGGGCCGTAAATCTCTATTATTCGTCCGCGCGGGTAGCCGCCTACGCCTAATGCAACGTCCAATCCGATGCTGCCCGTAGGTATCACCTCGATGTTCTCTATCTGTTCTTCGCCGAGTTTCATTATCGAGCCTTTGCCGAAGTCCTTTTCTATCTTTGCCATTGCGGCCTGCAAGGCTTTCAGTTTGCCTTCCTGCGGGCTCAATGCCTCTTCTTCTTTCTTTGCCATTGTTTGTCTGTTTTAGAGGTAAGAGGTAAGGGGTGAGAGGTACGAGAATGCCTTAGCTCCTTGTTTTAATCCTCTTGGTTCCGTTTCTTACCGTTGTTTATATATTCTTTTTTTGTTATTATCTTTTTTTGCTTGTTTGGTAATTGGTAGGCCCTTAAAGACTATGGTGATCTCTTACCTCTCACTCCTTACCTCTTACCTCTTAAAATTACACTTCCAAGTTCCCGCCGAACTCCTCATGCCACGGCAGGCCCTGGATGTTGAGCTGTTCCATGAACGGATCCGGGTCGAAGTCCTCGACATTCCACACTCCGGGCTTGCGCCACAGACCTTTGAAGAACATCATCGCGCCTATCATGGCCGGCACACCCGTGGTGTAGCTCACGCCCTGCATACCCGTCTCGTTGTAAGCGTCCTGATGCTTGCAGTTGTTATATACGTAGTAAGTCTGCTCCTTGCCGTCTTTCACGCCTCTGATGCGGCAGGCGCCCAGCCGATGCTCGTCTCGCCGTCGTAGTTCTCGCCGAGGTCCTGCGGATTCGGCAGCACAGCCTTGAGGAATTGCAGCGGAACGATTTTCACTTTCGCAGTCTTTCCACTGCCATCTGCCAGCGGAGCCTCGTATTCCATCTCGTCGATGCGCGACATTCCGATGTTCTGTATCACGTCCAGGTAGGTCAGATACTGTTGTCCGAAGGTCATCCAGAAGCGAGCCTGCTTTATTGTCGGATAATTCTTCACAAGACTCTCCAGCTCCTCGTGGTGCATCAGATAGCTTTCGCGCGGGCCGATGTTAGGGTAGGTGAGAGCCTTGTGAACCTCTAACGGCTCAGTCTCTATCCATTCGCCGTCCTTGTAGTAAAGACCTTTCTGCGTAATCTCGCGAATGTTGATTTCCGGGTTGAAGTTTGTTGCGAACGCCTTGTGATGGTTTCCCGCGTTGCAGTCAACTATGTCAAGATAATGAATCTCGTCGAAATGATGCTTGGCAGCGTATGCCGTGTATATGCCCGACACACCCGGGTCGAAGCCGCAACCGAGAATGGCCGTCAGTCCGGCCTGCTCAAAGCGGTCCTTGTAAGCCCACTGCCAACTGTATTCAAAGTGCGCCTCGTCCTTCGGCTCATAGTTTGCCGTATCGAGATAGTTCACTCCGCACGCCAGACAAGCATCCATTATCGTCAGGTCCTGATAGGGCAGGGCGAGGTTAACCACCAGTTCCGGCTTGAAGTCGTTGAACAGAGCCTTCAACTGCTCCACATCGTCGGCATCTACCTGCGCCGTCTTGATGTCCATGTCAATACCCGAAGCGTGTATCGCCTCTACTATCTTGTCGCATTTTTCCTTTCTGCGACTTGCAATCATGAATTCACCGAATACGTCGGCGTTCTGCGCAATCTTGAATGCGGCAACCGTGGCCACGCCACCTGCGCCAATCATTAAAATCTTTCCCATATTTCGTTTTATTTGTTTGTTTCTCGTTTCTTATCGGGCGTTACGGGGAGTTATAGGAAAGGACTCGAAGAGAATAAGACTTTTCTCCATCCTCAATCCGTCATCCTCACTCCTCCATCCTCACACCATTTGCATCTCCTCCCCGTGGGGAGGTCGGGTGGGGCTTTCTATCTAATCTCTTCAGCCCTTATTCCCAACGCACTCATCAGCGAATAGCCCAGAATCTCCTGCCGGAAGTTGCCTCCCTGCATCGGCTGCATGGCAAATACCGTGATTCGTTTGTTCTCGTCGTCCACCTTGCGCAACTCGTTTCTCACACTGTCGTAGTCGCGCTCAGCGTTCGGTATCACCATTATGCGTTTCACGTCTTTCTGCGCACCCACCATGCTCAGCACGTCGAGGAAGAAATCCGTACCGCTCACCATGTCTTCCACAGGCAGCGAACTGACAATGAACTCCCCCAGGTTGTCCTTGAATGCCTTACCGTTCAGCTCCACCTCATAGTCAGACGGATTGAAGTTATCCATCTTCCGGTTGCTCTTCTCATGCACCAGCACCACCTGTGTCTCATGTTCCCCCTCGCGCAATCCGCCGTCAAGAGCCACGCAGTCAATCCACCTCGCCATATCTGCCGGCGGTATTCTCCTGCCAATCATGCGTTCAAAGTTCACAATCAGGCCGAACGCCACCTTGTCGATATAGTCGGCATCGGCAATAATGACGTTCTCGCTCCATTTCACGTTTTGCATATTTACGTTTTCCATACGTGCAAATTTATATCTTTTTTTTCTATTATAAGACGGGTCCGCAAAGAAAATTGAGGACAATTTTATATAGCCTTATTATCCCGCATCAGCCAATCACGTATGTGTAGGCATTTTATTCCCTGATAGTCATTGTTCGCAGCCATTGAGTCCATACAAATAACCACCTTCGGATAGTCGTCTTTTATCATGCGGAGATTACTGAATTCACGGTCTATCGTTTCCTGCGTAGTCAGAAGATAGCATACCTGTACGTATATCCGCCTGCCTTCTTTCTCGGCAACGAAGTCAATTTCTCCGTTCCTCAACTGCCCCACGGTTACGTTATATCCGTTGTTCCGCAAGTGAAGATAAACGACATTCTCGAGCAGTTTCTCTATGTCGTTGCGGAGGTTTATGCCCACAAGAGCGTTTCTCAGCCCGATATCTTCGAAGTAGTATTTCTCGTTGGTCTCGAATAGTCTCTTGCCATGAATGTCGAATCTGTTGGCGCGGTTTATTATATACGCGTTACAAAGAAATTCAAGATAATTGGATGTCAGGGTGGGAGATATGGTTATTTGTTGCGAACGCATGAATTTACTGATACTGTTGGCTGATATGTTCTTGCCGATATTGTCGCTTATAAACTTCACCAAGTCTGTCAGAAATCTTACGTTGCGTATGTTTTCTCGGCTGATTACGTCCTTCATGACCACCGTATTATATATGTCACCAAGATATGACAATACCATCTGACGGTTGTCAAGCCCGATGTGAGCCAACTGCGGCAGACCGCCAAACGACAGATATTTCAGTAAAGCGTCGTCATTGTCGGATAGATTATGGAATGTCAGGAACTCAGAATAGTCAAGACTCTGTATGTGCAGTTCTATGTAACGTCCCGAAAGATACGTCGCAAGTTCTCCAGACAGCATCTTCGCATTGCTTCCTGTGATGATGATGTCACATAAATTCTTTGCTTGGAAATCGCGCAATGAGTTCTCAAAGCCCTCGATGTCCTGCACCTCGTCAATCAGCAGATAATTGTTTTTGCCGTTGTCCAGATTTTTATACACGTATTCACTGAGTTGCAAATCATTGTTTATGGCTCTGAACTCGGAAAACTCCTTGTTGATAGATATGACGTTTGCTTTTCCGTCGTTCTGCTTTATACGCTTCTCCACGCACTGCAAAATACAGCTTTTACCAACGCGTCGTTGTCCGGTCAGTACAATTATCAGTCCTTTGCCTATATAGTCAAGGACTATGTTGGTGTATTTGTTGCGGTCTATCAGTATCATTTTTATCTCCGTTTGCTTGCAAAGATATGATATGTTTTTCACTTATACAAGAAAAATACGACAAAAATGTGGAGTTTTTCATGTATAAGTGAAAAATTTCACGCGCGTTATAGTCCTCCGATAAATGTTATTTTGTTCTTATATGACAACGGAATATCGTGCGAAAGCGTTTCGGACGGATTACGTTCGGGGCTTCTTTGCAACCTGCTTGTGGCTCGGCTGTGGCGCAATCACATTTCAAAGCGTCATGACCCGGCTACGCCTCGCTGGCTTCCGGGCCGTTCGGGTCGATATAATGCCCGTCTTTCTTGGTCGGTTCCACGTGTATCCCCACGTGAGTGTCCTCGCCGAATCTCCCCTTTATCGCCTCCTCGATGTGCGATGCGTGTACGTGTGCATCATATAGCGACATCTTGCCGTTCATCCTCACGTGCATCTCAATGGCGTATCGGTTGCCTATGCGCCGTGTGCGTAGGTTGTGCATACCGCTTACCTCCGGCTCCTCCTGCACCAGCTTGGCTATCTGATTCTCTATTTCCTCGGGCAGCGAACTTTCCGTCAGTTCAGCGATGCACGGCCGCAGCAAGTTCACCGACACCTTGATGATAAACAGACTCACAATAATCGCCGACAGTGGGTCGAGTATGCGCCACTTCTCACCGAGGAAAATTGCGCCCCCGATGCCCAGTGCCGTTGTTACGGATGACAGAGCGTCGCTGCGATGGTGCCATGCGTTGGCTATCACTATTTGCGAGTCGGCCTTCTTTCCCACATATAGTGTTATGTGGAATATCAGTTCTTTCAATGTTACCGACAGAAGAGCCATCCACAGGGCGATGATTCCCGGCTCCTCGATGTCGCCTCCGTGCAGCACATCCCACACCGTGACCACGCCCGACCAGCATATCCCCGTGCCCACAATCAGCAGACCCGTTCCTATGATAGCGGTCGCGATAGTCTCGTATTTCTCGTGTCCGTAGTCATGTCCCTTGTCGCTCGGCTTGTTGGCCAAGTGTACGCATACCAGTACCACGGCATCGGTTATGAAGTCGGATAGTGAGTGTACCGCGTCGGCAATCATGGCGGCACTGTGTCCCATGAAGCCGGCAATAAACTTGAATGTCACCAACAGGAAGTTTGTGAAGCTCCCCACCAGCGTAATGCGGTAAATCGACCGTGTGCGTTTCCTGTCTTGCATAATATCTTATTCTTTATATAAAGCAATGCAAAGTTAGTAATTTTGCGTGATTTTGATTACAGGAACCTTGTAATTTTGTTACAAGGCTGTTGTAATCGCATTACAAAGCCTCTGTAATCGCGTTACAAGGCCTCTGTAATCGCGTTACCGGACTATGGTAATGTCGTTACCAAGCCTCGGTAATAAAACAACAATGTCTGAGTGAACTTTGCAACCTGGTTGCATCCGACTTATTGTACCTTTGCACCAACGAAATAACTTAATACAAAAAGACAATGAATAAGACATTTAAGATTGAGGTTGATTGTGCCAACTGCGCCAATCTCGTGGAAGATGCTGCCAAAAAAGTGGCCGGAGTGAAAGATTTGACAATCTCTTTTATGACACAGAAGATGAAGGTCGCATTTGAAGAAGGCGCCAATCCCGAAACCGTTATGGCAGAAGTGCTGAAGGTCGCAAGGAAGGTGGAGCCCGATTTTGAGATTCTATAAACAGAAAACTAAAAACCGGCAAACAGCCATTAATCCATACGGACAATGAACAGAAAACAACGCAATATGCTCACAAGAATCATCATCGCTCTAGTGATGACTGTCGGGCTGCAATTTATTGATGTAACAGGGTGGGCAAGGCTTGTCCTGTACCTTTCAGTTTATCTCATTATCGGTTACGACATACTGAAAAAGGCTTGGCTCGGGATTGTCAACGGCAGGGTGTTCGACGAGAATTTCCTTATGGCTGTGGCTACTGTCGGCGCTTTCTCGCTTGCTCTCTATGAAAGAAGCGGTGATTATCTTGAGGCCATTGCCGTGATGCTTTTCTATCAGATAGGCGAGTTCTTCCAGAGCTACGCTGTAGGCAAGAGCCGTCGCAGCATTGCCGCACTGATGGATATCCGTCCCGATTATGCCAATATCGAGGAAGACGGAAAGATTGTCAGGGTAGACCCGGATGATGTCGAGATAGGTCAGACGATACTTGTGCAGCCGGGAGAGCGCGTACCCATCGACGGCGTGATTATCTCGGGAGAGTCGTCACTCAATACCTCGGCTCTTACGGGAGAGTCGCTTCCGCGCGAGGTGGGCCGTGGCGACGAGATTATCAGCGGCAGTATAAATATGTCAGGCGTGTTGCAGGTGCGTACAACCAAAGAATTTGGCGACTCTACGGTGTCAAAGATATTGGAACTTGTGGAGGATTCCGCATCGAGAAAGTCGAAATCAGAGGATTTCATTGCCAAGTTTGCCCGTGTATATACCCCCGCCGTATGTTATGGAGCACTGGCCCTTGCCCTCCTGCCACCCTTGTTCCTTATGCTGTTCTGTGGCGCTTCGCTTGGTTTCGCGACGTTCGAGACATGGATCTACCGCGCCCTCGTATTCCTCGTAATCAGTTGCCCGTGTGCTTTGGTCGTCAGTATTCCGCTGTCGTTCTTCGCAGGAATCGGAGGTGCAAGCCGTGAAGGAATATTGGTGAAAGGTGCCAACATACTCGAAACGCTGTCGAAGGTCAGGACCGTTGTGTTCGACAAGACCGGAACACTGACGAAAGGCGTGTTTGAGGTAAACGCATTTCATGACCACGGCGACATTGATATTGATGTTGAGGCTGAGAAAGCGCAGTTGCTCGAATATGCCGCTATCGTGGAATCGTCGTCTTCGCATCCTATCGCCAAATCGTTGCAGCAGGCATACGGCAAGGCGATTGACCGCAGTCGCATAAGCGATGTCAGGGAAATAAGCGGCAAAGGTATATCTGCCACGATTGACGGAGTCGTGGTGGCGGTGGGAAATGAGAGGCTTATGGCGGAGATGAACCTCACTCCATGCCATTGCAAGACAGCCGGAACGATTGTCCATGTGACTGTCGGCGGCAGATATGCCGGACATATCGTCTTGGGTGATGTGGTGAAGCCTACTTCCAAAGACGCTGTTACCGACCTCCGTAAGTCGGGCGTGACGCAAACCGTAATGCTTACGGGAGATGCAAGGCCGGTGGCTGAGCAGATTGCGGGAGGTCTCGGCATTGACAGGGTGCATAGCGAGCTGCTTCCTGCTGATAAAGTGTCGCAGATGGAAAAGATTCTCGAATCTTCACAGGCTGATGCGAAAGTGGCGTTTGTCGGCGACGGTATTAACGATGCCCCCGTGCTGTCGCGCGCCGACATAGGCATTGCGATGGGTGCTATGGGAAGCGATGCGGCCATCGAAGCGGCTGATGTTGTACTCATGGACGACGACCCGATGAAGATAGGCAAGGCCATACGCATATCACGCAGATGCCTCGCTATAGTCAGGGAGAATATTGTCATGGCTTTGGGAGTAAAAGGCGCGTGTCTCCTTCTCGGCATATTTGGCATCGTAAATATGTGGCTTGCGATATTTGCCGACGTGGGTGTGATGATTCTCGCGGTTCTGAATGCCATTCGTGCCATGTATGTGCGTAAGATATAAAAAAGAGGAGAGGGGGGCTTTGCAGAAATGCTCCATTCGTTTGTAAAATTGCTTCACTTTTGCATTTCGTTGAGATTGATTTTTATACTTGATGGATATTTTTTTCCACTTTCACGGAAAAGTATTATCTTTGCATAAGATAATCTGCACTCGACAAATTAAGAATACATTCTTTTTGCGCTCGTTTGCATTATCTTTGCATAACGGATAAAGTCTTGTTACAGCAGCTTGATTTTTCAGCCGAAATATTAACGATACTAACAATTTACGAAACAATTTTATAAATGGAAAGAACTTGGAGATGGTTTGGCAAGAACGATAAGATTACGCTTGCCATGCTAAAGGAAATTGGTGTGGAGGGCATCGTTACGGCTCTGCATGACGTGCCACTCGGTGAGGTGTGGACGCGTGAGAAGATTCGCGACTTGCGCGAGTATATCGAAAGCTATGGAATGCGCTGGAGCGTGGTGGAGAGCCTGCCCGTGACCGAGACTATAAAGTATGGCGGCCCGGACCGCGACGAGCAGATTGAGATTTACAAGGAGAGCCTGCGCAACCTTGCTGCCGAGGGCATACATACCGTGTGCTATAACTTCATGCCGGTGCTCGACTGGGCACGTACCGACCTCGACCATGAGAACCCGAACGGCGCGACAAATCTCTATTTCTCGTTTGCCGAGTTTGCTTATTTCGACATTCATATCCTGAAGCGCGAGGGCGCGGAAAAGGACTGGGCGGAGTTCAAGATTGACGGCGTGGAGCGCGATATCCTTGCCGAGGTGGAGGAGATTAAGAGCCGCATGACTCCCGAGGACGACCACAAACTTGTTGAGAACATCATCGTGAAGACGCAGGGCTTCGTAAGCGGAAACATAAAGGAAGACGATGAGCACCCTGTGGAGCTGTTCCGCCAGTTGCTCGCGCTCTACAAGGGCATCGACAAGGAGCAGTTGCGCGAGAATATGCGCTACTTCCTCTCGGCCATCATGCCTGTGTGCGACGAGTGCGATATGTATATGTGCGTGCATCCGGACGATCCGCCATATCCGATTCTCGGTTTGCCGCGCATCGTAAACTGCGATGAGGACATCAACTGGTTCCTCAATGCGGTGGATAATCCGCACAACGGACTCACGTTCTGTGCCGGGTCGCTGTCGGCCGGAGCGCATA
>URER01000026.1 GCA_900547005.1 uncultured Prevotella sp. | reverse complement strand
TGACTGCAAAGATAACATTTTTTATTTATACCCACACCTTTTTGCTACTGAGCCGGAATGGCCTGACGGGAATGAAGGCACAGTACTGGAGTAATTTGGCTTTAGTATTCGAGTAATTCGGGCCAAGTACTCGAGTAATTTGGGCGTGATTACTCAAGTATTTTGGCTTTAGTACTCGAGTATTTCGGCTTTAGTACTATGCCGTTTCGGGCTCTTCTTCTTACCTCTTACCTCTAACTCCTTACCTCTTACCTCTTTATAAGATTACGGATTAAGCCTTTTGAAAGCTTCGGGAAGATACTCTATGATGTCGCCGGCGGTGAGACTCTCCTTGCCAAGACTCTCGGCAGCAAAATCGCCGGCCAATCCGTGAAGGTACATACCCACGATGCAGGCGTCTGTCTGGTTATATCCTCGAGCCAGAAGACCGGTGATAATACCCGTAAGCACGTCGCCACTGCCTGCAGTAGCCATTCCGCTGTTGCCCGTACTGTTGAATATCACGCGGCCGTTGGGCAGGCAAAGTGCCGAGTAATGGCCTTTCAGGATGATGTAACCTTGCAGGTGCTGAGCCAGTTCACGGGCACTGTGCAGGCGTTCATAGTCGCCGTTGCTGGCCATTCCGTTCAATCGCTCGAACTCGCGAGGGTGCGGTGTCATGATAATACCTTTGGGCAACTGCTGAATCCAGGCCCTGTGGTTTGCAAGGATGTTGATGGCATCGGCATCGACAACGACCGGACACTGCGAACGGCGCAACTGTGAGATGAGCGCGATGGCAGTATTCTCGTGAGTTCCGAGCCCAGGACCAATACCTACGGCATCGAAGTCCTCAACATCGACAGCCTCGGAGAAATACGTTTCCTCATGATCCATCTGCATGACGGCCTCCGGAACGGAAATCTGCATGATGTTATAGTTCTTGCGCGGAGTGTGCACCGTAACCTTTCCTGCACCCGAACGCAGACAGGCGCGCGTGGCGAGAACCGATGCTCCGGCCATTCCGTAGCTTCCGGCGATGATGAGCGCATTGCCCATCGTACCCTTGTGCGCGAAATCGCCACGCGAACGCATACGACACCGCACATCGTCTTCTTCGAGAATGGAATATTGCACCTCGGTCTTCTGTATGAACTCATGGCTTAATCCGATGTCCAGCACCTGCACCTCACCAAGATATTGCTGGTTGTCGGCAAACATAAACGAGAGCTTTTTCTGCTGCAACGTCAGTGTAACGTCGGCACGTATGATGTTTGCACTGACATTATAGGTGTTGTCTTCGGTCATAAGTCCGGACGGAACGTCTATGCTCACGACCTCGGCCGATGACTGGTTGATGTATTTCACGAGCGAGGAGAAGCCTCCGGCAAGCGGCTTGTTCAGTCCCGAACCGAAGAGTCCGTCTACGACAAGGGTCGACTCGCCGAGTTCCGGCGGGTCAAACTGCATCGTGACTTCGGTGAAGCACTTCATGCGTTTACAATCCATTATGCGCTTGCGGTTTGTCTTGCAGTCATCAGAGAGACGATTGCCGATATTAAAGAGAAAAGCCTCGACATTGTACCCCTGTTCGGCGAGCATCCTTGCAACGGCAAGGGCATCGCCTCCGTTATTGCCAGGACCGGCAAAAACCACCACTTCGTAGCCCTTACCCCATCGTTCGGTAACGGCTTGCGTTATGGCTTTTGCGGCTCTTTCCATCAATTCGATAGAACTAATCGGCTCATGTTCTATCGTAAACTTGTCCAATTCGCGTATCTGAGTGCTCGTAAATATCTTCATATCAAGGGCAAATTTACAGTAAATCACACATAATACAAAATAAAATGCGCCTTTTTTGACAATTTGAACCAAAAACTTCTGCCTGTACGAACAATTATTAATGTCATATCAAAGAAATTCCAAATAAATATCAGTTGACGTTTATGGTTTGATATATTTTTATTAATTTTGCGCCAAAATAAAAACATTTAGCTATGAGTAATATTCAAATCAATGGCAAAACGTTCGCGCCCTCGATTCCAGAGGCTGAGATTCTGAAGCGCGTGAAGGCTGTGGCCGACCGCATAAATAAAGATATGGCCGGCAAGAATCCGCTGCTTTTAGCTGTGCTCAACGGCTCATTCATCTTTGCTGCCGACTTGATGAGAATGATAACCATACCTTGCGAGATTTCATTCGTGAAACTGGCTTCGTATCAGGGAACTACCTCGACAGGCAAAATAAAGGAAGTGTTTGGTATCAACGAGGACCTGACAAACCGCACGGTGATTATCGTGGAGGACATAATAGAGTCTGGACTGACGATGAAGCGCATGATTGAGTCGCTCGGAACACGCAATCCTGAGTCGATACATATCTGTACGCTGCTGCTGAAACCGGACTGCCTGAAGGTGGATTTGGATATAGAATACGCGGCAATGGAGATTCCAAACGACTTCATTCTGGGCTACGGACTCGACTATAATCAGCAAGGACGAAACTTGCGGGATATATATACAATAGTTGATGAGTAAGCGGGTAGGCGAGTTGCTTGCTTTAGTTGACGAGTGATTATGAGGCAAGTAGGCTTTATAAAGAAAGGTAATTTTATTATATATTAAAAGGATAATGAAGAATATAGTAATTTTCGGCGCCCCGGGTTCAGGCAAGGGCACACAGAGCAATCTGATGATTGAGAAGTATGGCTTTGAGCATATCTCGACAGGCGACGTGCTTCGCAACGAAATCAAGAATGGAACAGAATTGGGACAAACTGCTAAAAAGTATATCGACCAGGGGCAGCTCATCCCGGACGAGTTGATGGTTGACATCCTTGCGAGCGTTTACGACAGCTTCGGCAAAGAGCATAAAGGCGTTATCTTCGACGGATTCCCACGCACAATACCGCAGGCTGAGGCTCTGAAGAAGATGCTCGACGAGCGTGGCCACAAGATTGCTGCAATGATAGAGCTTGATGTTCCCGATGAGGTTCTCATGGAGCGCCTCATCAAGCGCGGTCTCGAAAGCGGTCGTTCTGACGACAACGAGGAGACGATAAAGAAACGTCTCGGCGTTTACTACAACCAGACAAGTCCGCTGATAGACTGGTACAAGGGTGAGGGCATTCACCATCACGTGAACGGTTACGGCGAGCTCGACACCATCTTCGCCGACATCTGTACGGTTATCGACGCGCTTTAAGCATTCGTTTACAAAGCAAAACTATAGTAGGAGCAATCCAATAGGATTCTCCTTGCATAAGATTTTCGCGAAAATTTTGTCTGAAAGAGGCTCTTTTAGAAGAAATTTTCGCGAAATTTTTTTATGGCTTTGCCAGCCTCTCTTTATCAAGGCATTACAGTTGTCTTACGAAATGGCTCTTCTTGTGTTTCCGTTACCTTTCTGTCAATATACCTTCAGTGTTATTTCGTCTTATTGCAGAGATACATTTTTCTGTTCAAAGTGATATGCACCCATCATGTATCTCGGTTCGTTGTTTGTTCTCTTTACTCACTTATATATACGCTTGTAAATAGGGTGAATTCTTTGTGCATCTTTGTTTTCTTTTGTCTGTTATAGAAAATGTGCGCTTTTCTTTTGTTTTAAGAAAATATTTCGTATTTTTGCAAATGATTCTTGAAGTCCCTTGCGCGTAAAGATATGGGCGGACGTGTCCGCAATTGTCTCACATACGGACTTGGGATATTCCCACGCCGGGCTGTAGGGCTGATTTCACCATCTGCGCGACAGCGGATAATGGGTGGGGCGAGGGTCGCTATATATAGGAAAGCGTTTATCATGCGCTTTGTTCTTGACGATTAGAAATCTGGCAGTTTCAAACCCAGTCACAGAATAAGGCAACGGTAGATGCTCATGGGATGTTTTTATAAACATCTCTATCTCCGTATTCTCAGTGTCCTTATTATATAGTAAGGTGTAGGAGACGGTGTATAGGGATAATTATATAAACTCATCGGCGTGGGTTCTGCGTTGCTCGTTCTTGACTGGATGGGCAAATGCCAGAGCCTCTAATCGTGGAACGGGTGACAGGGTCAGACTTCCACGCTTTTTTGTATAGTCGCGCTAATTTTTATTTTATTAATTTGCTCTTTCGGGGAGTCTGGGGCTATAGAAAATGTATAATTTATGAGAAAAGTTTTTTATTACTTTGCAGTTTTGGCATTTGTGGGTTGTACGCTCACGGCATGTAGCGATAGTGATGACGACAATTCGGGTGCGGGAACCGCTTCTACAGAGTTCTTGGTACCTGCTTCTATCGTTGACGGAACAAGGGTTCAGAGCGTTGGTGGCCTGAACGCGACTTACAATGAAGACGGTTCTATCGCAAAATTGGAGAACAATGGCACGACTTACAATTTCGAATATGGCAACGGCACACGCGCTGCTGTAAGCACAGGTCGCCAGATCAAGCGCATTTATGCAAATGTTAATGGTGCAATATGTGAGGGTACAAACTTCAAATTCAACTCCGACGGCTTCCTTACAGCCATGACATTCCACTCTCGCACCATAGCCAGCAGCAACTATACAGAAGAGTTACACTTCAACTATGCATTCAGTTATGACGGCACAGGACACTTGACGAGCAACAAGATAACTGGAAATGTTAAGTGGAATGAAGACGGCGAGAGCGGAGGCGAGAATGTCAACACAACGGTTAATTTCACATGGGAAAACGGCAACCTCACAAGCAGCAGCGCCTCAACTAACGTTGCTTCTGTCAACACGACATTAGATTATGGCACAGAGGCCAATACGTTCAACCTCACCACACCCGCTATGGCTGGCGTAATCGGCTTTATGTCGGATGATCCGATTCTCACGGCACTCTCTATGCTTGGCTTCACAGGTAATTCGTCTGCAATGCTTCCTGTCAAATTAGTGTGTAAAATCACAGACGAAGACGGTACAGATACTGATGTTTCTAATTTTACATACACGTTTAACCCCGACCACTCCGTCGATATCATTAATGTGACTGATGGATATGGTAGCACCTATAATTTCAAATATGTTTATTACAAAAAGTAAATGAGCATTTGCTGATAAAAAGAGGCTGTATTAAAATAGAAATGAGTCCCGAAAGTTAGATAAAAACTTTCGGGACTCATTTCTATTTAGTACCATTCTTTTTGGTGATATTGTAATCTCTAATTTTGTCAACGAATTTATATATGCCTTGAAAAAGGCGACGATGAATGGTGATAACCATTCCCCTGTATCAGCTCAATGAGGTCAGCGTAAGAGTGGTGAAGTGGGTGGAATAGCCGTTTTTAGGAGCTAACGGTCTGCTTTTTGGAAGATAATGCTTATCTTTGCAGAAGATAAACTGCACTCGGCAATATGAAAGCAAGTTTTCATTGCACTTGTTTGCATTGTCTTTGCAAAAGATAATGCAAATCGAGAGCAGAATCTCCAAACCTGTTTGAGGGATTATGCCGAGATGTAGCTTTTCTTATACAAAGATAAAAAGTATAACAATGGAATCTAATTTTGTAGACTACGTAAAGATATACTGCCGCTCGGGAAAGGGCGGTAGGGGATCAATGCACCTGCGGCACGTGAAGTATAATCCTAACGGCGGACCGGATGGAGGCGATGGTGGTAAAGGCGGAAGCATATACCTGCGCGGAAACCATAACTACTGGACGCTGCTTCACCTGAAATACCAGCGTCATGTGTTCGCTGAGCACGGCGGAAACGGCGGTAAGGACAAGTGTCACGGTACGGACGGCAAGGACCAATACATCGATGTGCCGTGCGGAACGGTTGTGTATGATGCCGAAACTGGCAAATATGTGTGCGACGTGACCTACGACGGACAGACGGTCATGTTGCTGAAGGGTGGTCGCGGCGGACTCGGAAACTTCCAGTTCCGCTCTGCAACCAATCAGGCACCACGCTTTGCGCAGCCCGGCGAGCCGATGCAGGAGATGACAATAATCCTCGAACTGAAGCTCCTTGCCGACGTGGGACTTGTCGGTTTCCCAAATGCGGGTAAGTCTACGCTGCTCTCTTCGGTGTCGAGTGCACGCCCGAAGATTGCTAATTATCCGTTTACCACTCTCGAACCGTCGCTCGGAATAGTAGGCTATCACGACAATAAGTCGTTTGTCATGGCCGATATACCTGGTATTATCGAGGGCGCAAGCGAAGGAAAAGGACTTGGATTGCGCTTCCTTCGCCATATAGAACGCAACTCGCTGCTGCTCTTTATGGTGCCGGGCGACACCGATGACATAAAGAAAGAGTATGAGATTCTGCTCAACGAGTTGCGCAATTTTAATCCCGATATGCTCGACAAACATCGTGTTCTGGCTGTGACGAAGTGCGATTTGCTCGACGAAGAACTCATCGAGATGCTCCGCGAGACGTTGCCCGATGACCTGCCAGTGGTGTTTATATCTTCCGTAACGGGCAAAGGAATCAACGAACT
This sequence comes from uncultured Prevotella sp., assembly GCA_900547005.1. Classification (GTDB taxonomy): domain Bacteria; phylum Bacteroidota; class Bacteroidia; order Bacteroidales; family Bacteroidaceae; genus Prevotella. The sequence goes on along the minus strand of URER01000026.1, from coordinate 28,648 downwards.
GAAGGACCTTCTGTGGCAGGAACTGAACAGCGAGAGCAACAAGTTGCAGGCAATCACGTCGGAGGATGTCATTGTTCACCGCGACAAAGACATGACACGCTTCAATCAGGAGATGGCGGCTGAAGGCGAAGATATTGAGTTTATCGATGAAGATGATATTGAGGAGATTGAAGACCTCGATGATTTTGAATACGAGGACGAGGAATGAAACTGACATTTTACGATATTTGTCCGGGTGTAACGGCTTTTAGTAGTACGCGACACGGCGGAGTGAGCCGCGGACAATACGCTGAGTTCAATATCAACCACTATTGCGGCGACGACGAGAATAATGTGGCGGTCAACCGGCAGGCTCTTTGCGAGCAGCTTGGTATAGCTCCGGCACAGCTCGTTTATCCGCATCAGACTCACGGGACAACAGTCAGGCAGATTGGCCGTGAGTTTATTTCCCTGCCTGACAATATCCGGGACATGATTCTCGATGGCGTGGATGCCGTGACCACCGATGTGCCACAGGTGTGCATCGGGGTGTCTACGGCCGACTGCATTCCTATTCTTCTTGCAGATAGCGACCACCATGCAGTCGCAGCTATACACGCAGGATGGCGCGGAACAGTGGCGCGAATAGTGCGTGCGACCATCGAATCGATGATGAAGTCGTTCGGTACGCAGCCCGAAAATCTCAAAGCGGTTATAGGCCCGGGGATCTCTGAGAAGAATTTTGAGGTGGGCGACGAAGTTTATAAGGCTTTTGCCGAAGCCGGATTCGATATGAACGAGATAGCGAAACGCTATCCGGTGATAAATCGGAATAGTGGAAATGAAGATAAAGAACAGCCAATGCGTTGGCACATAGACCTATGGGAGTGCAACAAACGGCAGCTCCTTGAATGTGGATTGCAGGACGGGAATATTACGGTTTCGGGCATCTGCACCTACGACAACGTGGAGGATTACTTCTCAGCACGCCGACTCGGCACTGCGTCCGGCAGGATTTTCACGGCGATAAAGGTCTCATCCACAAGGGGATGTGTAAAATAAGCACATCCTCTTCATGTATTTCTAATTATCTACGATAAACGTTTCGCTTCTTTCAAAATATCCTTAAGATAGTTGTCTGACACGTTCTCCATCTCACTTTTGTCATATATCGACATCAACACAACAATAAATTTATCCGGATTAATTTTTTTGACATTATAAGTTAGAACACGGGCACCGCCACTTTTACCTTTTCTTTTTGAAGTAATAGTCAGGCGAATCTTATAAACTCCACCACCTAAAGATGTTCCTTGGATAGGGTTCTCTTTTAATGTCTCTACAAAATCGTTGTAGTCCTTAATAAAAGACTTGTACTTCTTTGCTATAGCTTTTGCCCTATGCTTGAATTCCGGCAATATCTTTATTATGGTTTCCATAAGCAGGATTAATCAAAAAGTGTCGTTGCGTCTTGAAGGTTTTCAAGTCCCGACTTTTCAGCCTCTTCAAGTTCTTGCAAAGCTCTCTTAAAGCTGTTGCCAACAACAGCTTGCTGATACTCTGCCAATGCGGAAGCGTCTTGAGCCAGAAGACGCTTTTTGAAAGCATTCCTTACAGACTTTGGTTGCCTGATAAAAAGAGACCAAAGTGCGTCAAGAGGGCTTACCTTGTTTTCTTTATATGCTGTTATCGTATTCATAATCGTTATTTTTGCAGTGTAAAGTTAAGCATTATTCTCTAACCAGCCAATTTTTTCACTGTTTTTTAATCCTTTCCGTATCGGCATTACGATTTTTTATCGTTCCTGATTATAGTCTATTGCCTACTTCTTTCCCTTTCCCCTGTTGGCGCGCTGTTGGCGGTACTTGGCCTTCTGACGGGCTGAACCCGACCCGTGTGCTCCGGTGATATACTTTTTCTTTTTCGCCTTAGTCTTCACCTTGCCGTCATCAACTTTCGGACCCGACGACTTCTTGAAAACGAGTCCTCCTCCTGATATAATCTCATCTATTTCGTTGCTCATAAATCATTTGTTTATTGGCGCAAAGTTACGCAAAAACTATGAAATCGCCGAAAAAAACGGGGAACAATGACACTTTTATCACTTTTATCATTCAATACTTCAGAAATGGTTACTCCTTTATCGGCTGATGAAATCTAAGTTTATGGAGAGCATACGATTCTATTTTATCGCGCCTTCTCTTTTTATTCAGAGCGCGTTTCGGCACTTTCACCTTCTTGATGAACTGATAACCGAAGCGTCCCTTACTCAGAACGACAGTCACGGTGTCGCCCGTTCGCACACGATTATAAGCCTCACGCTTCACAGTCTGCCTTCGTGAAACACTGTCATGCAACGCCACCCACAAGTGGTAGTTGGTTCTATACCCCGTCGTAACGTAGCTTCTTCGCCCCACACGGCGGGTGTTACGCGATTTGGTAGTCGCCTTTTTCTGCACGACTGTCTTCTCTTCAAACGTCGGAACATCGCTGCCAATAGGAATATTGCCCAACATGAACGCTCCGAAGACAATGCAGCCACCTAACAGGAAATGACAGACTATATTCAGAAGTTTATTGTCTGAGTCCGTCACCCACTTCCATTTCTTATATATCAATGGCGCGGCGATTGTTACAACCGTTAGCGGAATGAGCACGGCATCGCGCAAAGAAATCAGCGTATCCGTATAGATGAAATAGCCAACGACGCCAAAAAACACAGCAAAGAGTCCTACAATGATGCGTACCGTAAGTAGTAATTTACTTCTCATATATATGTTCTTGTCATTATAGGCAGCCCGGCGACATATTGCGGACAACCTTTCTGCACTTTATATATATACAGAATAAAATCCATAGACTTGCAAACAGCCGTTACAAGCCTATGGATTTTTTAGTATATGTATTCAAAATAATCAATGATGGAAGAGGCGCACGCCCGTAAATGCCATCGCGATGCCATACTTGTCGCAAGTCTCTATGACATTATCGTCTCGGATACTGCCGCCAGCCTGTGCGATATATTCCACTCCACTCTTGTGAGCGCGCTCAATGTTGTCGCCAAACGGGAAGAACGCGTCGCTGCCGAGAGCCACCTTCGTGTTCTGTGCGAGCCAAGCCTTCTTCTCCTCCGCGGTGAGCGGTTCAGGCTTTTCGGTGAAGAACATCTCCCAAGTGCCGTCGCGAAGCACATCCTCATACTCCTCGCTGATATAAACGTCGATGGTATTGTCGCGGTCGGCACGGCGGATATTCTCCTTGAACGGCAGCGCCATCACCTTCGGACACTGGCGCATCCACCATGTGTCGGCCTTGCTGCCTGCCAGACGCGTACAGTGAATACGGCTCTGCTGACCTGCACCGATACCGATTGCCTGTCCGTCCTTCACGTAGCACACCGAATTACTCTGCGTATATTTCAGTGTGATAAGCGCGATGATAAGATCTCGCTTTGCCTCCTCTGTGAAAGTCTTGTTCTGTGTCGGGATGTTTTCGAAGAGAGCCGGGTCGTCCAGCTTTATCTCGTTGCGTCCCTGCTCGAACGTAATGCCGAACACTTCCTTATGTTCCACCGGCGCAGGCACGTAGTTCGGGTCAATCTTAATCACGTTATATGTACCCTTGCGCTTGTCCTTCAGAATTTCGAGAGCCTCCGGAGTATAGTCGGGAGCTATCACGCCGTCGCTCACCTCACGCTTGATGAGCGTGGCAGTAGCAGCATCGCACGTGTCGCTCAGCGCAACGAAGTCGCCGTAAGAACACATACGGTCAGCACCACGGGCACGTGCGTAGGCACAAGCAAGCGGTGAAAGCTCGATTTTAACGTCGTCTACGAAGTATATTTTCTTCAGAGTGTCGCTCAACGGCAGTCCTACAGCCGCTCCGGCCGGACTTACGTGCTTGAACGATGCAGCCGCAGGAATGCCTGTTGCGGCTTTCAGCTCCTTTACAAGCTGCCATGAGTTGAGCGCGTCGAGGAAGTTTATGTATCCCGGGCGGCCGTTAAGAACTTCTATTGGCAACTCGCCTTCGTTCATATAAATACGCGAAGGCTTCTGGTTTGGATTACATCCGTACTTTAATGCAAGTTCTTTCATATTATGATAGTAATTTTATTCTGCCTGCAAAATTACTATTTTTCCCCGACCTATGCAACTCCATCCGCACTTTTTAGGAGCGTTGTCCTACACACCCACGCTCAGTCCCATCTCGTAGGCTTCCTTCATAGCCGGATGGCCTTCTATCTCGCCCTTCTCATACACGCCCTTGCCGTAGATGACGCCTTTCTCCACCGAGCCTTCGAGGCACTTCGCAAATCCTCTGAAACACTCTAATGTGCAGTCCATCACATCATCCGAGTCCTCTGCCGCAGTCATTATGTAATAGAACTCCTTGTCCTTAAACTCCAGCCACTTTGCCACAGAGCGGTCTATCAGCGCTTTCAGTTGTGCGTCAATGGCATAGAAATATACAGGAGAGGCCATCACTATAACGTCGGCAGCCAGCATCTTGTCCAAGATTTCCGCCATGTCGTCCTTTACGGAGCAGACACCAGCGTGATTCATTAAAACAGGCTTAGCAAAATTACCTTTTGAATTATAAATATTACGGTTTTATCGGCTCAACGGAAAAATACAGGGGACAGATTATATATGATTAATGATTAAATTATTTCTTACCACAGAGGCGCAGAGGGCACGGAGCTTTATTCATCCACCCCGGTAATATTCGCTCACTGAGCAGATGCCTGTGGCATCAGGAGGACACGTCCTCTACGCCTTCAGGTATATGCTCTGAGTTTGTAATGACATATAAATCTCCGTGTCCTCAGTGCCTCTGTGGTGAACGAATCCCCCAGATTTATCGGGTGAGCCGTTTTATCATTGCTTTGCAATTATTATTGATTACACACAAATTTTGCGTGCCACAGGAAAAAAGCCATATTTATTTTTGTCATTCTATATATTAGCATTACTTTTGTTTCGGCATAAGAAGATAAAGAAGGATTGTCCATTATGGAAAAGAAACGATTTGCGCTGAAGAAACTGTTGGAGGCCATTGAGAAAGAACTCAACTTCAAACCGGCCAAGCCGCTGGCATTGAAGAAGGTGAAGAACTACCTGCACGGCATCGAGAAGCCTAAGAAAGAGACGCTCGATAAGCTGTCGCTGTTTGTAGGCTTTCAGGATTGGGACAGTTTCAAAGAGGAAATAAACGGCGGGCCGGAAGTCGAAACGGACGAGGAAGAGACGAAAGAAAAAGACTAAAGCGGAATGGATTTTTCAGTTAATCTCATCTCCATTCTCGTACCTTTTTATACTGTCAAAAATATTTACAAACAACGGTTGAAAACTCGCGGATTTTCAATCAAACTCTCTCTTGCTCTCAAAAACGCGAAAATACGGCTTTTTAGGATATTTTGAGGTAAATCTTTGATAATCAATGGTTTATCTCTTTTTTATGCGTTTTTGCCCGTTTCTGAGCGTGTTTTTGGCCCCGTTACATTGCAACGGAGGCACTTTTGCACTCTAACGGAGCCACTTTTGGCCTTCAATGGAGGCTCCGTTGCACTCCAAAACGGCCTAAAACGGAGTCTAAAAGTGCCACTTTTGAAAGCTAACAAACGTTAAATTGGGCGAAAACGGCATTTTCCGGTGTTTCGGCGGACGACAAAATTTGGCGAAAATCGGGCCGATTTTTTTCTAACGGAGGCCGTTTTAGAATTTTGAGTTACGAATTTTGAGTTTTGAATTGGGATTTTTGAGGTCGGGAAATGGCCGAAAATGAGTAACGAGACCTATATTTAACAAAAGTTGACACAAAGAAAATATCCCCGAAAATGGTAAATAATATTTACAAAACCTATCATTATAAGAAGGGGTAGGGAGGGGAGATTCGAGACAAAATGCGGGTCGTTGGGTGTGAAAAAATGTTTCACTCGGTTGTTTCTCCATTATTATTTGTATTTTTGTGCTTCCAAAGACTGGTCTTATAGAACCTGAACTAATATATAATTAAGAAGCAAATCAGTTTCGGAATAATCGGAACTCTAACGTTAACGATTGGCAATGGCGGCACATAACGACTTGGGACGATGGGGAGAAGAACTCGCTGCGCAGTATCTGTGCGGCAAGGGTTATCGCATATTGCATCGCGACTGGAAGCTGAAGCACCGCGATTTGGACATTGTCGCGATGTCGCCGGAGGGCGTGCTGGCGGTTGTGGAGGTGAAGACGCGCCGCAACGACAGCTTCTATGAACCCGAAGAGGCCGTGACATACAGCAAGATGAAGTCTGTGGCGACGGCAGCCAACGCCTATATCAAGATGAATAGGATAAATGCCGACGTGCGATTCGATATAATCGCCGTGACGGGAACACCCGAAACGGAAGCGAAGATAAATCATATAACGGACGCATTCATGCCGATGCTTTAGTCTGTGGCCGGCCCGATGGCAGGACATCAGGCTCATAGTGGGCGGCAAACGCGATGCGGCCACGGGTAGATAAGGATGAGTACAAAGATAATAAGAATAGCAGAAACGGATTCTACGAACCGCTATCTGCGCGACCTTGAGAGCAAGGACAATACGGACATGACCGTCGTCGTGACCGAATTTCAACGGGCCGGCAAGGGGCAGGGAGGCAATTCGTGGGAGAGCGAAAGTGGAAAGAACCTGCTGTTTTCCGTCCTTGTGCATCCCTGTGGCGTGGAGGCGAGCCGGCAATTCATAATCTCTATGGCCGTGTCGAATGCCATCCGCCGCACGCTTGCTGCCGAAACTACGGAGAAGGTGAGCATAAAATGGCCCAACGACATATACGTTGGCGACAGGAAGATTTGCGGAATACTCATAGAGAACAGCTTGGCAGGCAGCAGAATCAAGGACTGCATCATCGGAATAGGCATCAACGTGAACCAGACGCAGTTTCTTAGCGATGCTCCCAACCCTGTGTCGCTGAAGATGATTGACGGTCGGGAGCGCGACAAAGAAATACTCTTGCAGTCGGTTCTTGATAATATCGCGGCAGAGATGGAGGCTCTGAACAGCCACGCCGCCGACCGGGAGACCACGGAAAGCGAATATAAAAAGCATCTATATCGGCGCGACGGCTATCATCTCTACAGCGATTCCGGCGGCGAATTCGAGGCGAGGATACACGGAATAGAGCCGGATGGCCATCTGCTGCTGGCAGACAAGGGCGGCAATATCCGCCGTTACGCATTCAAGGAAGTAAGAATCATATAACGAAATACAGATATGGCAAGATTTAAGAGAATACTGTTGAAGCTCAGCGGCGAGAGCCTCATGGGCAAGCAAGGGTTCGGAATAGACCCCGAAAGACTCAGTGACTATGCTGAACAAATCAAGGAAGTGAGCGAAATGGGCGTTCAGATAGGTATCGTGATTGGCGGAGGAAACATCTTCCGTGGTCTGAGCGGCTCACAGAAAGGTTTCGACCGCGTGAAAGGCGACCAGATGGGAATGTGCGCCACGGTGATAAACTCGCTCGCCCTGAGTTCGGCGCTTGGCGCAATAGGTGTGAAGACAAAGGTACTGACAGCCATCCGCATGGAACCTATCGGCGAGTTCTATTCTAAATGGAAGGCCATCGAGGCTATGGAAGCCGGCTACGTGTGCATTTTCTCGGCCGGAACAGGCTCGCCATACTTCACCACCGACACGGGTTCGTCGCTCCGCGGAATAGAGATTGAGGCCGACGTGATGCTGAAAGGCACCCGCGTGGACGGCATCTATACCGCCGATCCCGAGAAAGACCCGACGGCAACGAAGTTCACCGATATCACATACGATGAGATTTACACTCGCGGACTCAAGGTGATGGACCTCACGGCAACGACGATGTGCAAGGAGAACAACCTGCCGATATATGTCTTCAACATGGACATCGTGGGCAATCTGAAGAAGGTTATGGACGGCGAAGAGATAGGAACGCTCGTGCATAACTGACAGATAAACCTGAATTTTGCTTCTCGGACCGGACTGAAAATTCCGGTCTGAGATGTTGATGTGTGCCGGTTGTTAGTATTGTGGCATACTTTTTGAATGATAATTCGCATGGCAAACGGAAACGAAAAGCGCATACTGATAGTAGAGGACGACCTTACCCTGTCGCGGATGTTGAAGACGTGGCTGGGCAAGAACGGCTTTGTCGTAGATACGGTGAGTAGTGTTTCGGATGCTTGCAGGCTTCTTGAAGAGCGCGGTTTCGACATTATCCTCTCCGATATGCGCCTGCCCGATAAGGACGGCACATTCCTTCTGTCGTGGATGAACAAGGCGCGCGTCTCCGCGCCGGTTATTATTATGACGCGTTATGCCGACATCGGCAATGCCGTGGAGGCCATGAAGCGTGGAGCCTGCGACTATATTTCAAAGCCGATGCCGCCCGATTTGCTCATTCAAAAGATAAACGAGGCGTTGGAAAAGTACCCCGTGGAGGCGCAAAAAGAGCGTTCCGTGAATGCGAAGAAAGACCGTATGACGCGTCCGGCAGAGCAGAAAAAAAATGCGCAGGAGCCTGTTCCGACCGACGGAAACGCCTCGGCCGACCACATAGAAGGCGACAGCGAGGCCGCCAAACAGCTTTACAACTACGTGCGGTTGGTAGCCCCGACGCCCATGTCGGTGCTCATCAACGGAGCGAGCGGAACGGGAAAGGAATACGTCGCGCACCGGATACATCTGCAAAGCCAGCGTGCCGGCAAGCCGTTTGTGGCTATCGACTGCGGCGCAATACCCAATGAGTTGGCCGCATCAGAGTTTTTCGGTCATGTGAAAGGCTCGTTCACGGGTGCGTTGGCCGACAAAACAGGTGCTTTTGTGGCTGCCGACGGTGGCACATTGTTTCTCGACGAGGTGGGAAACCTTGATTATAGCGTTCAGGTGCAGCTGTTGAGGGCCATTCAGGAACGCCGCATCCGGCCGGTAGGAAGTAACAAGGAGATAGCCGTCGACGTGCGGTTGGTGTGTGCCACAAACGAGAATCTTCAGGCAGCGATAGCCGAAGGCCGTTTCCGTGAGGACCTTTTCCATCGCATCAATGAGTTCACGCTGAAGATGCCGTCGCTCCGTGAGCGTGGCAACGACATACTGCTGTTTGCCAATTTCTTCCTCAACAAGGCAAACAGAGAACTGAATCATCATGTTAAAGGCTTTTCTGTTGAGGCCGGGAAGGCTCTGTTGGCCTACTCATGGCCCGGTAATCTGCGCCAACTGAAGAACTGCGTGACGCGTGCGGTGCTGCTTGCGCAGGGCGAAGTAATCACTCCGGCCGAGCTGGATAGCGAGATTCTCAATGCTGTTACGCCCGAACCATCGCCTTCTTTTGCCCTGCACGATGTATCGGACGAGCGTGTCCGCATAGAAAAGGCATTGAGACAGACCAATAACAATAAGAGCAAGGCTGCTGCCTTGCTCGGTATCGACCGCAAAACGCTTTACAATAAACTCAAGAATTTCGGATTCTGACTTTGCAAACCGTGCCGTGACTCAAATTCAAGTGGCGCAACATTGTGGAAAAAATCCCCACTTTTTCCACACATTCCCCACTTTTCCACATCCATATTTATATACCTTTCTTTTCTCAAGATTTCATAATAGCCTGATAATTAGGCTGTTAATGCTTCTTTGAGATATTTTGGCACGGCGTTGGCATATATAAAAGCGTAGAACGATAACATTAATAACAAAAAATAAAGAAAGGTAAATCAAAATGGAAAAGAAAGTATTTGCATTTGCAATGGTAATGGGAATGGGTGTGTCTGCTTTTGCACAGGAAGTTAAAACCGACAGTACTGCTGTTGACACGGTGGCGGTAGAGAAGACCGTTGCGGCTGTAGAAGTAGCAGATTCTGTAATAAATGACAGTACGGTGGCTTTTTATTTGCCGACCGACTCAGCTGTAAATGACAGCACAATGGCAATGTATGAGCCGACCGACTCAACCGTTACAGACTCTACAAAGACTTGTGTTGAGAAGGCAGAACTTGCATCTGTAAACATGAAGAAATACGCAGGAGCAGCTTACGGCAAGGCTGTTGCGACCGACGACGATGACGCAAAGGTTGCAATCATGCGCAAAGAAAATGAACTGGCATAAATGGTTTGAGAATTAGAGAGTAAAAAATCGAGGGGAGGAAAACGTCTGGGCGCAACCTTTGCACACCTTATCAGGGATGATGCGGGGCTGCGCCCGTTTTGTTGTTTGATAGTTGGCTGTGTTGACTCTTATTCAAACAGCCGTTGGTTTTAATTCTAATAAACCATAAAACGCAGCCGAAAGTACTGCCATTGTTATTGGAAAGTGCTATTTTTGCATATAAATAAGAATTTGGAAGCAAGAGATGATAAGAATACCGACACAACTGAAGGTGGCTTCGGGCTATCTGATACTCGTCGTTTTATTGTTTGTTACGGTGCGTTACATCTACGGCGAGATGCTGACGGTGACGCAGACAGGCAGCAATATGGACGAGATGAACAGGCGATGGATGGCTACTTACGACGTGGCCGACCGTCTCTATAACCTCGAGATAGCCGGACAGCCGATGAAGATGGGTGTGGAGGGGCACGAACGGCAGTACGAGCAGGCGCGGCGCGAGGCTCTGATGGCTATTGATTCGCTGCAAATATTGTTGGAGGACAGTGTGCAGCGCGCCCGACTCGACACCATGCGCACTCTCTTGGACGAGAAAGACAGGCAGTTGCGCGATGTGAGCGGGCTTGTGAGAAAGGCACAGAGCAACTATGCCTATCAGCGGCAGATAAACAAACTGATAGCGCAGCAGGATACAATAGTCACCCGGCCCAAGATTTTTAGGGATACAATTACGCATACGCAATCATACGCCGTGCGTAAGAAAGAGGGATTTTTCAAGCGCCTACGCAATGTTTTCGTGCCCTCAAAAGCGGATTCCACGCACGTTAGTCAGGTCACGACGCAGGTCTCTGTGGACAGTACGGAGCGCGCATACAATCCTGCCGATACCGTTGCGACGATGCTTCGGGCTGTGCAGCACAAGGCCGAGGACACCCGCCACGGGGACATCAGGAGGCTCGACAAGCGCATTACGGCGTTGCTGGCGCGCGGAAAGGAACTCAACGAACGGCTTAACGCTCTGATGAACACGTTCGAGAGTGAGGAAAGGATGCTCGTGGAGCGTCGTCAGACCGAACAGAAGGCTATCGAACGTAGCTCGGCGCGCACAATATCCGGCATCGCTGTGGCGGCCGTCTTGCTTGCCGTCTTCTTCTTTATCATCATCTGGCGCGACATCACCAAGAGCAATCATTATCATAGGGAACTGGAAAAGGCGAAGCAAAAGGCTGAGGACCTGCTTGAACAACGTGAGCAACTGATGCTCACCATAACCCACGACATAAAAGCTCCGGTGGGTTCTCTCATCGGTTATGCCGACCTTCTGAAGACCGGGGACAGCAAGCAGCAGACGTATATAGACAGTATGAAGGCCTCGGCCGGCCATCTGCTCGACATGGTTACATCGCTCCTCGACTATCATCGGTTGGATGCCAACAAGATGGACGTGAACAAACGCTCGTTTAGTCCGCACCGCCTGTTCACCAGCATATACGACTGCTTCTTGCCGTTGGCTAAAGGAAAGCAACTCACGCTCGACTATCAATGCGACATAGACGGCTGCAAACGGGTTGTGAGCGATGCCTCGCGCATCCGTCAGATAACTGAGAATCTGCTATCTAATGCGTTGAAGTTTACTGACGAAGGCTCTATCTCGCTCGCCGTGACGCTTGAAAACGGCTTGTTGCGATTGCAAGTGAGCGATACGGGATGCGGAATTCAGCCTGCCGACAGGGCGCGGATGTTCCGTGAGTTTACCCGGCTGCCGAATGCGCAAGGCCGCGACGGTTTCGGTCTGGGGCTGTCGATAACAAAGAAGATGGTGGCTTTGCTCGGCGGAAAAATCACGGTGGAGAGCGAGCCGGGGCAGGGTAGTATATTCTCCGTGACACTGCCGGTGGAGAAGGGCAGCGTGGAGAACGGGGAATGCAGTGTAGGGCGGCTGCTGATAATAGACGACGACCGGCTGCAGTTGAACCTGACGCGCGAGATGTTGGCGGCGAAAGGCATTGATGCCACGTGCTGTATGCAGCCCGATGAGGTTATGGATGCGTTGCGGAATGGGGATTACGATGCAGTGCTCACCGATATTCAGATGCCTGCGATGAGTGGTTTTGAACTTGTGGAGAAGATAAAGGCGTTGCATAAAGGGCAGGACGGCCGTGTTCCGGTGATTGCGGTAACGGCGCGCAGCGACATGAACGCTTCCGAACTGCGGAAGTATGGTTTTGACGGTTGCCTGAACAAGCCTTACAGCGTGGATGATTTATTGGCTGTAATAGGTGGCACTTCGTCTGTTTCGACAATGAAGACATTGCCGGATGGTGATTTGAAGGGTGAAAGAAATGATAGCGGAAGTTATGATTTCGGTGCGCTTACGGCTTTTGCCGGTGATGATGCGGAGGCAGCGCAAGATATTATTCGCACGTTCGTTGAGGAGACTCGGAAGAACATTTCTATGATGGCGGAAGCCTCGAAGGTCCGCAATGCCGAAACTATCTCGGCTGTGGCGCATAAAATGTTGCCGTTGTTCTTGCAGATAAACGCCTCCACTTGCGCCGCATCGCTTGAATGGCTTGAGGGCAGGCGAGGCATGAACGACTATTCGGACGAGTTCCATGACCATGTTGCGACGGTGCTGGCTGAGGCTGAGAAGGTTGTGGTGGCTGCTGAAAGACTATAAGTAAGTATATAGATAATATCGTCTTATTTTGGTGACTTACTTAATGATATAGAATAAACAATTGTCGGAGTACAATTAAAGAATAGAGGACACACACACAAGACGGTTTCTGTCCTGTCGAAAACAAAGTTTCCAACAGCCCGAAAACAATAAAAGGCTTGCATTATCTGCAAGCCTTTTATCGTAATTCCTAACGTGTTGATAGGATTAATCGTTCTTAGCGACAGGAGTTCTCTTCTCTTTGATACGTGCCTTCTTACCTGTGAGTTTGCGCAGATAATAAAGTTTAGCGCGACGTACCTTACCACGCTTGTTCACCTCGATGCTGTCGATGTTAGGAGACTCGATAGGGAAGATACGCTCTACACCTACTGTTCCAGACATCTTGCGAACGGTGAAACGCTTCTTGTCTCCGTGGCCGGAAATCTTGATTACAACGCCACGATAGAGCTGGATACGCTCTTTTGAACCCTCGACAATTTTGTAAGCTACTGTAATAGTATCACCTGCCTTGAACTCAGGGAACTTCTTACCGGTAGAAAATGCTTCTTCAGCAACTTTAATTAAATCCATTTTATAAATGATTAAATATTGTTTGTCGTCCCAACGCAACATGGCCAATAACTCTTCTATTGCCAGCGGTTACGCCGAAAAGCGGGTGCAAAGTTACGATTTTTATCCTTATCCGCCAAGTATTTACCTCGTTTTTTTGTTTGTTGACTCTTTCTCGGCTTTTATTCTCAAATAGTTTGAGGATAAAAGTTTCTTTTTATTCGGTTATTCCGATATAATTTCTTATTTTTGTCATTGAAGAACAATGGCGTTGTCGCTCGTATAGTTGTGTGGGAACGTGTTTGCATTATAATTAATCGGTATGAAGAAAAAAGATATCAAAAGCGGAATAATCATGATGTCGGCAGTGGCTATGCTGTCGGGATGCGCTTCGCGATATGGCATCGTGGGCGTGGAGCGTACAAGGATGCTGGTGGACAGTAGATATGACGGGAGGGTATCTGCGGAGACGGAGGCGTTTTTAGCTCCCTATAAGCAGAAGGTGGATAGTGTAACACGGCCGGTGGTAGGACGCGCGGCGTGCTATATGGCTCCGTATTCGCCAGAGAGTGCGCTGTCGAATCTTCTGCCCGACATACTGATGTGGGCGGCGAAGGACTACGGCGAGAAGCCAGACTTTGCGGTGTATAATATTGGAGGAATGCGCGCGGCGATTGCAGAGGGGGACGTTACGGTGGGCGATATATTTGATGTGGCACCGTTTGATAATAAGATTTGTTTCGTGACGCTCAGTGGCGAGAAGGTCTTGGAGCTGTTCCGGCAGATTGCCGGCAACGGTGGCGAGGGCGTGAGTCGCGAGATAAAGTTGCGGATGAAGAAAGACGGAGAACTGACCGGGTTGACGATAGGCGGCAAGGAAGTGGAACCGACGCGGGATTACCGGGCGGCAACGATTGACTTCGTGGCGCAGGGCAATGATAATATGACTGCTTTCGGGAGTTCGCGGATGGTAAACTCACCGCAGGAGAAGAGCAATAATGTGAGGGTGCTTATAGAGAATTATTTCCGCGAGGCAGCAGGCAAGGGCGTAGCTGTTGAGGGAAAAATAGAGGGCCGCATTGTTGTGGAGGATTAATAGAACTCGCTTAAAAAACATTTGTGATGATGAGAAGAATTTGTTTGTCGATATTTGTGTGTGTGTTCACTGTTGTGGCGGTGGCACAGAAGAAGCAGTTGGTGATATTACACACTAACGATACGCACAGTTGCATAATGCCGTTGAATCCTAATCTGGCTGATACGGCACTGGCCGGACGTGGCGGTTTCTTGCGGAGGATGGCTCTTATAGATGACGAACGGGCGAAGACACCGGGGCTGTTGCTCATAGACAGTGGCGACTTTTCGCAAGGTTCGCCTTACTATAATTTTTATAAAGGGGAGGTGGAAGTTGAATTGATGAACCGTATGGGCTATGATGTGGCTACTATCGGGAATCATGAGTTTGACTTCGGACTTGAGAATATGGCGCGGATTTTCCGCATGGCGAAGTTCCCGATAGTATGTGCCAACTATGATTTCACGGGTACGTCGGTGGAAGGGTTGGTGAAACCATATACTATTATAAAACGTAACGGCTTGAAAATCGGCTTGTTCGGTTTGAGTCCGCAGCCAAAGGGACTGGTTGATACAACTAAATTTGTAGGTGTGAAGTATCTCGACCCGGTGGAGACAGCTGAGCGCATGGCGGCGTTGCTGAAGACAAAGAAGAAGTGTGATGTGGTTATCTGCGTGTCGCATCTCGGTTGGGAAAATGAGGAGCTTACCGACCAAATGCTCGTTCCGGCTACGCGCGACATTGATATTGTGCTTGGCGGACATTCACATACGTATATGAAGACATTGCGGTATGTGAAGAATGTTGACGGAAAGGATGTGCCGGTAGACCAAAACGGTAAGCATGGAATATGGATTGGACGGATTGTGCTTGACTTGGAGAAAGGGGAGTAGGTCCTTTGAAGTTAAGATCTTGTTTAACTTTCAATAAAAAGACTATTGTCTGAACTTCGGAACTTCTGTCTACTGACTATATTAAACAAAAAAGTCATGCCAATCTCGGTTGAGAATTGGTATGACTTTTTCGGTTTATAATATATATTTTCTACTCAAAATAGAAAGTGAGTGCGATGATTTTGCTGCGTGCATCGGACACGGATGTGGCGTATGGTCGCATATCGGCGTTCCTGATATTGTTAGGATGATTGGTGTCGAGACTGTTGGTGAGGCCATACATGAACTTCAGTTCGGGGCGTAACTTGAAGAAAGGAAGGTAGAAGTCGCATCCTACGCCGACTTCAAGGAAGGCATCGAACCGTTTCAATTTTATTATATCGTCGTCTTTGCCCGATAGATTAAGCATCGGATTGATTCCAAGCATCACGTAAGGACGGTGGTTGTTGAATCTGGGCGCGGCGCAGATTAGGTCGCAGGCTGATGATATATATACGGTCTTTAGCTCCTGTCGTTGCTCCGTAGGGTTGCCGTTGGCATCAAGGTCGGTGATGTTGCGGAACGTAAGTTGGCGCGTTCCGAAGTACATTGCAGGCGCAACGCGGAGTTGCAGTGTTGTGTTGAGGCGGAGCTCGCCGAGTACGCCCACTGTGAATCCGGCATCCCATCGGTTTTGGTCGGTGGAGATGGTTTTCTCTACAACTGTTCCGTCTTCGAGAGTAACCTGTTGCGGACCGACGTTAGTAAACTCCAGATCTTGCAAATGCGTGCCGACAAGTATGCCAAAGTGGAACTTACGTAGGTCGGTGTATGGGCGGTTTTGAACCGTCCGTTCCTGTGCGCCAGTATGAATCGTACACAGAACGCATAGCAACGCTGTATATATTGTTTTCTTCATCACATATTAATAACGTGAATCGGCCTTTGTTATTGTATTCTAATCTATTTTGAAAATGTATAAATAGAATAAAATAACATCCCCATTTGTAGGTATTAAAAAATAAATCGTTACCTTTGCAAAAGATGATTTGCGCCTCGGCAATCAGGAATAAGTCCTATTGCTTTCGGTTGCGCTGTCAATAAAAGTATGTACTGAACATTCAAAAAAACAACAAATATATTATTAACAATTATAAAACTTAAATTATTATGGCATACGTAATTGGTGACGATTGTATCGCGTGCGGTACATGTATCGATGAATGTCCGGTAGGAGCAATCTCTGAGGGCGACAAGTATTCAATCAATCCGGAAATGTGTACAGAGTGCGGAACTTGTGCAGATGTTTGTCCGAGTGAAGCTATCAGCCTTCCATAAGATTCGTTGATACAGATTAAATTCATATAATGGTGTTCTCTTGAGGGACACCATTTTTTTTTGTGCCTGATAATAAAGCCCTTTTTAGTTTCCTTCTGTCAAGACTTCTCTTTTTATAAATGATTTCTTTTTCAGTTCTGTATGTAGTTTATTGCTGCAAAGTGAATTTATTATTGACTGAATAGAGGAATCCTTTGGAGAAATAATGAAGAGAAAAAGGAGTATGGATAAAAGAAAAGGAGTGAAAACTTTGCGTTTCCACTCCTTATGATTTGTGAATTTTGTAATGTTCTTATTATTCTATACCGAGGGCTGCCTTTGCGTTGCCGTCGTTAGGATCAATCTTGATAAGCATCTCGTAGTAGGGCTTTGCTTTTTCAAGATCGTTCTTCTCGCTCCAGTAATAGTAGCCGATGAGGCGGAGAGCCTGCTTCAGATAGCCTGTTTCATCTTCATCACGGTCAGCTTTGTTACCAAGCAAGTCGATAATCTTCTGGTTGTAAGCTGCACCAAGTTCGGTATTGCCAGACTTGTCGGCTACACTTGAGGCAATCATATATGTCCATCCTGCAATCTGCGGGAACTTCTCAGCCATCTTGTCATATATGCCCAATGCTTTGCTGAAGTCCTTTTTCTCAACATAGATTTGAGCCATCTTAGCATAATCTGATGGTGTAGCGTTAGGATTCTTCTGCATATAAAGTTCACTGTATTCGAGAGCCTTGTCAGGATTGTTGAGTCCTGTATATGCCTCTGAAATCTTTGCGAGTGGCTCTACGGCTTTATTGTCAACTTCCATGGCCTTTTCAAATTGTGCGATAGACTCCTGAAATTTCTTTGCGCCGAGCAAAGCCTTGCCATAGTAAGTGTAGTCGGTAGCGTTCTTGTCGCCCTTCATCTGCATATACTTCTCTGCAATGCTGATAGCCTCGTCATATTTCTCTGTCTCGACTGCCGACCACAAGCCAAGCTGCTTGAATGTCGCGTTCTCTGCAAATTTGTTTGAACCAGTGTTGGCTATGTTCAGCGCTTCTGCGTATTTGCGGAGCTGGATAGCAGATATAAGATATTCAACCATCTTACCCTCATCCAAAGACTGGATATTGCATTTGCTGTAGTTGGAGAATGCAAGGTCGAACTTATTTGCCGAGAAGAAAGAGTGTCCGGCCTCGGCCTCAATAGGATAATCAGGAATCTCAGCCTTGAGCTTGTTGTATGTCTCCTCAACGAGTTTCGGATTGATTTTACGGTAAACTGAAGCGTAGCGGGTGTAGCCCATTGGGTTCTTTGGGTCGAGACTCATCGCTGTGGCATAGTGTGATGCGGCTCCTCCTCCGTTTCCGCTTTCGTCTTTAACGGCCTCAATGTCGCCTTTGAGGATATAGGCGTTTGCCTGATTCTTCAAATCTTTCTTTGTACGCGTCAGAGCAAGTTCTGCCATCTCATCAGCTTTCACTAAGTCTTTCACAGCGAGATAAGAGTTACCCAAAGCTATAATCGCTTCCGGATTCTTCTTAAACTCCTTTATGTAACTTTTTGCTAAATCTCCGGCATTCGCAGCTTTTGACTTCAAAGCTTGAGTTACAGGAGCAAGTGCTGTTCCGTAATCTACGTCCTGTGCCATAGATGGAGCTGATATTCCAATCATGGCTCCAATAACTAAATATTTTATTGCTTTCATAATCGAAAATGTTTTATATTTATACTGTTTTATTTTCTGTTAGTTTCTTTCTTTTTGCTCGATTTTAACTCGACCTTGTTGACTACTGACTCTATTTTCTCTTTGTTTCGACCTTGCGGATGCTGATGTCTCCGCGATAGGGGAGAAGACCGGATTTGAATATTATCAACTGGCCTTTAGGTTTGCTTATGAAGTTTGTGAAACTCCACGGAAGTGCATTAATAGGGTCTGTACATATTGTGTACAGAGTCCGACAGAATGGGTATCTGCCATCAAGCAGATAGGCTTGGTATGGCTTCCAGCTATTTAGAGGTGTTGCCTTGTCCTTTATGGATATAGACATCACATGAATGTTCTTCTTGAATGTTGTGTTGGTTGAGTCGCGTTTGTCGTTCAACCAATTTGAACCAATGACACCGATGGCGTTTGGTGTCTTGTCTACGTAATCAATTACTTCTTTGCTGCTTTTAGCTCCGACAACGTTAGAACTCTTTATCGGTTTGCCTCCAAGAATAGAATCGATTACGAAATGGACCGTAGCAGACTGTACGTTGTCGAACACAACCTCTATTTCTCCTCTGTTTGAACCAGGATATACTTCGTTCCAGTTCTTTACTTCACCACTAAGCACGCGCTTGACATCGTTTACAGTCATGCATGTGTCGTTGTTATTGCGGTTTACAATTAAGGCAATACCATCGTAACCGATTGGCGTTACACGTGGAATTTGATTCTTCTTGGTTTCAAGATAAGCCATTTCACTCGGCAACAACCCACGGGAAGTAATAAGAAGATGTGTCTTTACGTCCTGAATCTGTTTGAGTCCGGTTGTCTCATCTGTATAAATAGGTTTCAGATGAGCTTCAGGAAATTCGTATTCGAATTGCTGGCGTAGTTCTTCTACAATAGGACTGAAGCTCTCGTCAGCATAAAAGGAGATAGTCCCAGATACCGGAGTATCGGTTCTACCATTAACAGGTTTCTTCTTGCCGGAGCAAGAAGAAACGCTGTATAGTAGTGTTAATCCTACAAATATGTAGAATAAAGTTCTTTTCATTTAATTACTGCAATTTGAAAGTTACAGGAAGAGTAAACTTAACACGAGCTGGCTGACCGTTGTTCATACCCGGATTCCACTTAGGCATACGCTTTACAGTGTTCACAGCTTCACGGTCGAGTGCCGGGTCTACAGAACGAACAACCTGAACGTTGCTGATGCTACCATCTTTCTCAACGATGAAGTTGACGATTACACGACCCTGAACTCCGTTCTCGGCTGCTACTGCCGGATAAGAAAGGTTTGATGCAAGCCACTGGTTTACATTACCCTTGAAAGAAGGCATCTGCTCGGCAATCTCGAATACTTTGTTCTCAACAACCTGCTTAACTTCCTCTTTCGGGGCTTCCTTAGGTGCTGGAGGTGGAACGTTTACGGCGATGTCGTTACGTATAGCTTCGACAGTACGGTCCTTAGAACCTTCCTGGTCTACGTTAGAAACGGCAACCTTCTCGTCCAACTTATCCATCTGCTTAACCTGATTCTCTTCTTTCACCAATTCGTCCTTCTTAATGACTGGCGCGGTGAACTTCTGAGACTCACGTACCTCTGGAATTTCCTTCTTGGGTTGTTCTACTTTAGGCTTGATTTCCTGCTTCTTTTCTTTCTGCTCTTTCTTTGCCTGCTCCTGGAGCTTAGCAAGTTCCATAGCCTCCATGCGTGCTATGCGCTCGGCCTCTCTTTGCTCTGCTACAACTTTCCAAGCAAGGAAGCCTCCGATAAGTGCTGCTGCAATCACCAAAATAAGCAGTGCGCGGAAGTTACGAGAACCAGTAGACTTACGCAACTGATAAGCTCCGTAGGTCTTGTTCTTGTTCTCGAACACCATGTCCACCCATTTCGGATCGTAAAGATCTATTTTTGACATTGTTCTTTTGTTTTAAATGTTAATTAAACCATCGACTTGATTACATATTTACGCTTTTAGACTCAAGAAGTTTCTTGTCGTCGTCGCTAATCTTATCGATTACATAAGTACCAATGCTTAAGATCTGCATTTCATCGAGAGCATCCACCATATTGGTGTAAGACGCATTGTCAGTAGGTTTGATGACAACAGTCAGGGTCGGAATCTTCTCGCCACTTGGCAGATTACCGGCCTTAACATCGCTAATCTTTTCTCTTAACTGTTCATCAGTCCACTTATTCTCGTCTTTCTTGCTATTGAGTTCCTTTACAGCCAACTCGATACGCTTAACCGGCTTTACACCACTTTCTGTAGCGTGCTCGCGAAGAACCTTACGGATTCCTTCGTTACCCCATGTTGTCTCTTTAATCCATGTTGGGTCATCGTACTTAGGAATACCCTCACCGTAGTATATCTTGTTGTTTGCTGCAACATAGATGGTTACTGTCTCAGAAGCTTTGGCTTCATTCTTTTGCTCTTCAGTAGTGTTGTCATCATTACTTGGCATGGTAAGCTCCATTGTCTGGGGCTTGCTCAATGTAGAACACAGCATGAAGAAAGTGATAAGAAGCATGAGCATATCCACCATCGGAGTAAAGTCCACACGGACATTTATCTTCTTCTGTTTAGATTCTTTTTTCTTTGCCATTGCTTATTCTCCTTCTTTTTTAAGCTGTGTAATCATATAATAATGACTCTCATCCATATCCTGAAGCTCGCTCATGACTTTCTTAACAGTCTTGTATGGAGTCTTTCCGTCAGCCTTGAGGGCGATTTTGATGTCAGAGTTTACTGTTCTGGCAGCATCTACCCACTGCTGGAATTCGCTCATACCACCGTCTATACTATCAAGAGGCACACCCTTTGTTGGAAGAGTCTTTGCGCGGTTCTCGCTTGACATAGACAGATAAGCTGGAAGCTCATTCATAGGTACTCCGAATGTAGACTCAGTATTGAAAGCCTTGATTTGTGCACCATTCAGACTAACACCGAAGCGGCTTGTCATGTCGCTGAGTGTTTCACCCAACTGCTTGGTGTTGTCTATGCTCAAAAACACCTGTCCTTCTCCTGTCGGCTTTCCTGCCGCATCTTTCTCAGGATTCACAAGTATGGTCAAGACACCGTTTTCCGGCACCTTTATCTCAGATACAGAACCCGGAGTGTTTACTTTCACTGGCTCGTTCTTTACGAACGTAGAACACAGCATGAAGAAAGTAAGCAACAGGGTCATGACATCTGACATAGGTGTCATGTCAATCCAGATGTCACTTTTCTTAATTTTTACTTTACCCATAGCGATAAAATTTTTAAGGGTTAGTAGAAATTAAGCCTCTTCTGTGTGGGTTGCTTCGTATGTCTGAGCAATTGAATAACCAACCTCGTCAAGAGCGAATGTCAACTTATCAACCTTGTTTGTGAAGTAGTTGTAAGAAACCACAGCACACCAAGATGTACCGATACCGAATGCAGTATTGATAAGAGCCTCAGAAATACCAGAAGCAAGTTCTGCAGAGTCGGCACCACCAGATGCGTTCATAGCAGAGAACGCCTTGATCATACCAACCACAGTACCGAGAAGTCCGGTAAGAGTACCGAGTGTAACGATAGTAGCGATGATCGGGAGGTTCATAGTCAGAGTAGGCATCTCAAGCTGAGTTGCTTCCTCGTGAGCCTGCTGAATCTTAGCAATCTTCTGTGCCTTCTTAATACCAGATGTAGCTTCCATTTCCTTGTAAGCCTTCAAAGAAGCACCAACAACGTTTGCTACAGAACCCTTCTGCTGGTCGCAGAGCTGCTGAGCCTTAGCGAAGTCGTTTGCGTTGAGAGCTGCCTTGATGTTTGCTACGAACTTAGGAAGCGCACCCTTACCGAAAGCGGTCTTCAATGCAAGTGAACGCTCGATAGTCATTGCAAGTACAGTGAGCAAAAGAGAGTGGATAACCGGCACGATAATACCACCTTTGTAAATAGTTCCCCAAACGTCCTTAGGCTGAACACCACCTTCTGCGAAGTGAGACTCATGTCCAAACCATGTGAAGAACAGAGTGAAAGCGATAATTGCGCAAACGACGATAATCCAGAATGCGCCTCTTACTCCCTGAAAGCCCTGAGATTGTTTTTTCGGGGCTGCTGCTTTTTTTGTAGTTGCCATAATTTGATAATTTTAATTTTTTAGTTATTGATAATTTTAAATTGTTAATAATTATCTGAGTTAAATGTTGTATGCCTTTGATTTGCTTTTAATGAACGTCTTTTAGACAAGTTCATCTCCGCAAAGATAGCAATTAATGCAGAATAAACTTAGCAATTAATAAGTTTTAACAAGCAAAAAATGTATTTTGAAGTGAACTTATCAATGCTGTCGTTCTCTGACGATTATTTTACTTTAGTTTGGCCAATACATTTTTAATTCTTGACATTGCCTCTCTGATATTCTCGTCGCTTGTCGCGTAGCTCATACGGAAGCACTCAGAATCTCCGAACGCATCACCTCCAACGGTAGCCACATGGCCAACTTCGAGCAGATACATTGCCAAATCGGTTGAATTGTTTATCGTATGCTCACCATCGCTTTTGCCATAGAAACTGCTGCATTTCGGGAAAAGGTAGAATGCTCCTTGCGGAACGTTCACTTCCAGTCCGGGTATTTCCTTAGCCAGTTCTACGATGAGGTTTCTGCGACGCTCAAACGCCTTGCGCATCTCTTCCACGCAGTCTTGCGACATCGAATATGCGGCTTCGGCAGCCTTTTGGCTTACCGAGCACGGTCCGCTGGTGTATTGTCCTTGCAGTTTGTTACAACCTTTCACAATCCATTCCGGTGCAGCAATATATCCTATGCGCCATCCAGTCATTGCGTATGCCTTTGAAACACCGTTCACGATAATCGCACGTTCTTTCATTCCTGGGAACTGAGCGATGCTTTCGTGCTTACCCATATAATTAATGTGTTCGTAGATTTCGTCTGCGAGTACGAACAAATCTTCATGCTTCTTTATCACTTCGGCAAGTCCAGCAAGCTCCTCTTTTGTATAAACACTACCCGTAGGATTGCTTGGAGAACAGAGAATCAGCATACGTGTCTTTGGTGTGATAGCCCCTTCGAGCTGTTCTGGAGTCATCTTGAAATTCTGTTCAAAGCCTGCATTCACAATTACCGGTTCTCCTCCAGCGAGTTTCACCATTTGTGGATAGCTCACCCAGTATGGCGCAGGGATGATAACCTCATCGCCCGGATTTACCAAAGCCATTACTGTGTTGCATACACTCTGCTTCGCGCCGTTTGAAACGAGCACCTCGTTGACTGTATAGTCAAGTCCGTTCTCTCTCTTTAGCTTTTCTACCACAGCCTTTCTCAAGTCTGCATATCCCGGTACGGGAGAGTAGCGTGAATAGTTATCCTCAATAGCCTTCTTTGCAGCTTCCTTAATATGGTCGGGCGTATTGAAGTCTGGTTCGCCCACACTCATGTTTATAACATCAATGCCTTGTGCTTTCATTTCTCCGCTTTTCTGCGACATAGCGAGCGTTGCGGATGGTGCAAGCCTGTTAAGACGGTTTGAAAGTTGTGCCATATTGCCTATTTTATATATTGTTTATATGTGCAAATGTAATCATTTTATTGTTTTAAACGAAATAATTGTGCCTTTATTTCGCCGAAAACTTGTTTTTTTATTTTTCAGAGGGATATTTCTTATAAATGTAAGTTATGCCCCATCCGTTCCTTCTTGGTTTTTAGATAACGGTAGTCATACTCGTTAGGCGTAACTTCTATCGGCACATTCTCCACGATTTCCAGTCCGTAGGCTTCCAATCCGACGCGTTTTGTCGGGTTGTTTGTCATCAATCGCATCTTGTGAATGCCGAGTTCGCGCAGCATTTGCGCGCCACAGCCGTAGTCGCGCTCGTCGGGCTGGAAACCGAGATGCACATTGGCCTCCACCGTGTCATAGCCTTCCTCTTGCAGCTTGTATGCCGCAATCTTGTTCATAAGGCCTATGCCGCGTCCTTCCTGCGACATATATATAACAACGCCCTTGCCTTCTTTCTCTATCATCTGCATTGCCTTGTGCAACTGTTCGCCGCAATCACAACGCATACTGCCGAGGATATCGCCTGTGGCACATGAGGAGTGGACTCTCACAAGCACCGGCTCGTCCTCTTTCCATTCGCCTTTTATTAATGCCATGTGTTCCTCGCCGTTGCTCTTCTGGCGGAAAGGTATAAGTTTGAAATGGCCGTATTTTGTCGGTAAATCCACCTTGTTGCCCATTTCAATGAGCGATTCCGTCTTCAGACGGTAAGCTATGAGGTCTTTGATGGTGATGATTTTCAGTCCCCATTCCTGCGCCATTACCTGCAATTCCGGCATACGGGCCATGCTTCCGTCCTCGTTCATTATCTCCATCAGCGCACCGGCCGGATACAGTCCCGCCAGCTTGCAGAGGTCTACCGCCGCTTCCGTGTGTCCGCTTCTGCGCAGCACGCCGTTGTCCTGTGCATAGAGAGGATTGATATGTCCCGGCCGTCCGAATGTCTTTGGAGTGGAATTGGGGTCTGCAAGGGCGCGGATGGTCTCTGCGCGGTCGTGTGCCGACACACCGGTAGAGCAACCTTCCAGTTTGTCGATAGTTATGGTGAAAGGCGTACCGAGCATCGAGGTGTTGTCAGATACCTGATGCGGCAGGTCCAACTCGTCGCATCTGCTGAGCGTGATAGGCGCACAAAGCACTCCTCGGGCATTCTTTAACATGAAGTTCACCTTCTCCGGTGTTATCTTCTCGGCTGCGATGATGAGGTCTCCCTCGTTCTCGCGGTCTTCATCGTCTACAACGATGACGAATTTGCCGTCTTTGAAATCTTTCACAGCATCCTCAATGCTGCTAACCTTGAACTCTCCCATATCTTATAATACCTTATTTATATACATATATGTTATACATTCTTTATATGGCCGCTGTTCCCCGGAATTGTACATTGTGTATTTCCGTCAAACAATCTAAGCCTTCCTGTCGCCGAATTTCTCTGCTATCCGGGCTGTGATGTTGTCGTTTGCGGCTTTTATCGTGCGCAAATCGCGGAGCAGTCTTATCCTGAACCGCCACATCCTGAAATAGAAAAATATACCTGCCGGGATGATTATGGCCGACAGGATGTTCAGCCATTTCCGTTCGAACGGGCGTGTGTGGGCTTTTACCACCAGCACGGGATAGGTGTTTATCTCGTTCAATATCACATTGTCGCGTGTGTTCGACAAGTCTTCTATTACCGACTCCAGCTCCTCGTTTATGCGATAAATCTCGTTGTCGGGCTTGTATTTGAAGAAAACATTTATCGGATTAGGTGGCGATTTCAAGTTGTGTTCCTTCGAGTAGGCCACGATATCGTCGGTGATTACTGTCAACTGCTGTGCGTCGCCAGTATAATCCGGGTCGTTTATTATCACTTCCTTCTTCGTTATGCTGCGCTTTATCCGCAGTCCGAGTGCCTTCATCACCGCGTTCCGCCAAATATCAATATTGAATACTGTTGAGTCGTTGTTGGCCTTGTATGTAAAGAATATCGCCGTAGGTATGAGTACGGCGGGCGACAATCCTCGTCCGAACCATACGGTCCACATTCCTCCGCGCGCCATTCTGAAGCCGGTGTTGTCGAGAATATAGTAAACAATGAACACAAGCACCGATATGATGATTGGCATTCCCAGTCCGCCCTTGCGGATGATGGCCCCGAGCGGAGCGCCGATAAAGAAGAATATGATGCACGACAGGGCGAGCGTGAACTTTCCGATATACTCCAGTTGGTGCTGGCGTATGGTCCTGTCGCCGTCAGACGTAATCATACTCTTAAATTCCAAGTCGCTCACCTGTTGCTGCACAGTTCCCAGCGCCCTTCCTGTAACCTCCCGTTTCTTTTCCGGAGCCAGTTTCGAGTATAGCGAATCTATTCTGAAATCGCTGCGAGCCGCTATTTTCTCCGCCTCCTTCACATCCTTTTTGTCCATCTCCGGCGAAGGATACGTGAAGCGTTTCGCATCATTATAATATGAGTTTCCTATACTGTCGTAAGTTAGTTTCAGTGAGTCGAGGTCCTTGCTTATGCGTTTCAGGCTCTTTGTGCGGGCATTGCTCGACAGTCCTGCGGCATCCGAGAGGTTGAAATCTCCGTCAAAATCAATCACGATATTCTTGTGAGTGAACGACTCTCGTCTGTATGGCACGCTTGCGCTACCTGCCAGTTCCTGCGACCGCATATTCTCAAACCACTCGCCGTTCCACAGGTTCAGCACCAGATGCTTCTTCTCTGCCGTTGATTGCAGCATACCCGAGTCGGCCAGGATGATAGCTGCGTCCTCGTAGCTGTTTGTCATACGGTAAATCATGATGCCATAGAGCTTTCCCGTCTCGATGTTCTTCTTCTGCACGTAGATATTGCTCTGCGGAATGCCGTCATAGAAGATGCCTTCGGGAATCTCCAGTTCCGGACTCTTCTGCTTCATCGAAATCATGAGTTGCATCAGGTTTTTCTGAGCCTCCGGACCGATATTGTTCTGAAAATAAAACGAGCCAAACGCCACGAGTACGGTAATAACGATGAGCGAGCGGAAAGACTGGATTAGCGAAATGCCCGCCGCCTTTATCGCGGTGAGCTCGCTGCTTTCGCCCAAGTTGCCAAACGAGATGAGCGACGACAGCAATATGGCCAGCGGAAGTGCTTGCGGCACGAGGATAAGTCCCATATACCAAAAGAACTGAGCCAGCACCTCTACTGACAATCCCTTGCCAATCAGCTCGTCCACATACTTCCATAGGAACTGCATCATCAGCACAAACTGACTGATGAAGAACGTTCCTGCAAACAGCAAACAGAACTGTCTGGCTATGAATATATCTATTTTCTTAATACGAAGCATTGTTGCCTAATCAGGGCTTAGCGCCCAATCAGGATGCAAAAATACTCAAAATAATCCGACTACGGTCTGTTTTTCACTTTTATTTTGCTAATTCTTTTATCAGATGTTCCGTGAACATCGACTTTTGTCCGCTCTTATGATATACTTTCTCTGTGTATGTTATTCTGTTTTCCTGTGGTTTTTTTCTGCTCGGAAGTCCTTAAAATATAACAATACCTTTTGAAACATTTGTCCGGTTAAAATGTTTTTCATAATTTTGTGCCACCGAAAAAGGTGAATATGTGAAACAAAATAATGGTAAAAACGTATAAAATGAAACATTTTGAAAACAGAATAAATATGAAAAGGTATGTAATGGCGGCAATGTCCCTTTTGCTTGGAATGTCGGTTTCGGCCCAAACGATAGACTGGGGAGCTTCGGCGACAAATGTGGTGAAAGATTCAATAGAGAAAAAAGTGCAGGATAAGGCACAGTACGTGGCAGTATATGATTATAAGTATGCGCGAGACGCCAAGTATCCAAACGAGAAACGACAAGGAATAACGGTGCTGCAAATAGGAGATAGATATAACAGATTCTGCGATTATTACGACTTGTGCTTTGATTCTATTTGTGATAGCGGCGTTCGCGAAAAGAAGACGCTGGCGGACGTAACGCCGAAGATGATGGCGGCTCTTAGGAATAGTAAATTCACTGAAAGCATTGTGGTTGACAAGAAACAGTCGAAGGCGACAGTACAACGCACGGCGGGACTGAAAAACAAGACGTATGAATATGAAGAAAACTGTCCGGAAATGGCTTGGAAACTGCTTGATGGAGACACTATTATTTTAGGCTATCATTGCAACAAGGCGCAGACGAGCTATGCGGGTCGCGACTATATAGCGTGGTACACGCCGGAACTGAATTTGCCTTGCGGCCCTTATAAGTTTGGTAAGCTGCCGGGACTCATTCTGAAAGTAACCGACACGAAAGATAATTTTGATTTCGAGATGACCGGATTCCGGAAAGTTTCTTCATTCACGCCTATCTATAAGTGGAGCAGCAAAGACATAGAGAAAACCACACGCGGCAGAGTACGCAAGATTTACAAGAACTTTTGCGCCGACCCTGTGGGGGCGTTGACAAGCAACGACGATATAGAAATAAGCGAAGAAGTAAAGGCGACAGTAAACGCGAAGCCGTATAATCCGATAGAACTTGAATAATATGCAGCGGTTGACCCTTGCTTTTCTGATGCTTGTCATAGGCAATATCACGGCCTTTTCGCAGTCGGCAGGCAAAGACGGGAGGCTTGTCTTCGAAATTAAAGATGCCAACACAAACGAAGTTTTGGATAATGTAACCTGCCGGGTGTATTCCCGTGCAGGTAAATTTTATGCCTATGCAATCTCCGACAAAGATGGAAATATGACGGCTCAGTAGTTATTTAGTGTGGGTAGGCGTAAAGTTTAGCAATGCGATAGAG
>URER01000025.1 GCA_900547005.1 uncultured Prevotella sp. | reverse complement strand
TATTTTTGCATAAAATAGGCTTCACCTCAGCAATTTAGAACAAGTTCTATTGCGTTCGGTTTGCACTATTTTTGCATAAAATAGGCTTCACCTCAGCAATTTAGAACAAGTTCTATTGCGTTCGGTTTGCGCTATTTTGGTAGTAGAAACTTAAATTTATTACAGACGACATGACAAACGAAACGATAGCACAAAGGGTGGCGGCATTGCGACAAGTGATGCGCGAAGAACATCTGTCGGCGGTAATCATACCGAGCACCGACCCGCATAATGGAGAGTATATACCTGCCCGATGGGAGTCGAGAAAATGGATTTCCGGCTTCGACGGGTCGGCTGGCACGGCGGTGGTAACGCTAAGCAGCGCAGCTCTGTGGACCGACTCGCGCTACTTTCTCGCTGCCGAGGAGCAACTGCAAGGTACGGAATATGTCTTGATGAAGGAGCGTATGAGCGGTACACCCACCATTCCGCAATGGCTCGGACATGAGTTGGCCGATGAGAAAAGTCCGGAGGTGGCGCTCAACGGTATGTGCAACTCGGCCGCTACGGTGGAAACTCTCGTCAGTGAGTTGCGTGCTGAGGGCGGAATAACGCTCCGCACCAACTTCGACCCAATGCAACGGATATGGCACGACCGTCCTTCTATCCCTGACGCGCCTGTGTTCATACATCCGATGGAGTACGCCGGCGAATCTGCCGCCGACAAACTGACTCGCATCCGACGCGCCCTGCGCACCGTCCATGCCGACGGAATGCTCGTGTCCGCGCTCGACGACATCGCATGGACGCTCAATCTGCGTGGCACCGACGTACATTGTAACCCCGTGTTCGTATCCTATCTGCTCATTTCGCCCACATCCGTCACATTATATATAAATAAGGAGAAACTCACCGCGGAGGTTTCTGCTTATCTGATGACGCAGGGCGTGGCAACAGACGACTACGCGAACGTGGCGAGAGGGCTGAGCAACTATTTGGAATACAATATCCTGCTCGACCCGGATGAGACAAGCTACACGCTGACTAAGGCCGTGCGCCGCAAGATTGTGAGCCACGCTTCGCCCATACCGACGCTGAAAGCTGTGAAGAACGGTGTTGAGATGCAGGGATTCCGCAACGCAATGCTGCGCGACGGTGTGGCGTTGGTGAAGTTTCTGAGCCGTTTCAAGACTGCGGTGGAGCAGGGCAGGCTCACCGAGGTGTCTGCCGACGAGATGCTTACGGCCTACCGTGCCGAGCAACCGTTGTTCCGTGGCATCAGCTTCGACACCATCGTAGGCTATCAGGAGCACGGTGCGATAGTGCATTATGAGGCCACGCCTGCGACCGACGTGCCTCTCCGTCCCGAGGGATTGGTACTCATCGACAGCGGAGCGCAGTATCTCGACGGCACAACGGACATAACCCGGACGATTGCTCTCGGCCCTCTCACCGAGGAACAGAAGCGCGTCTACACCCTCGTTCTCAAAGGACATATACAGCTCCAGATGCTGAAATTTCCCGATGGCGCAAGCGGTACGCAGCTCGATGCCATAGCGCGCAAAGACCTGTGGGCTGCCGGACTCAACTTCATGCACGGCACGGGACACGGCGTGGGCAGTTTTCTGAATGTGCACGAGGGGCCGCATCAAATCCGCATGGAGTATCGTCCTGCACCCCTGCGTGCCGGAATGACCGTCACCGATGAACCTGGCATCTACCTTGCCGGTCGGTTTGGCGTGCGCATAGAGAACACCTTGCTTGTCGTTCCCTATCTCTCGACCGAGTGCGGCGACTTCCTCGGCTTCGAGACGCTCACCCTTTGTCCGATAGACACCGCCCCAATCATCGTCTCGATGCTCACTCCCGACGAGTGCGCTTGGCTTAACAGCTACCATAAAACCGTCTATGAGAAGCTCTCACCATATCTTAATGATGAAGAAAAAGAGTGGCTTAGAGAAGTTACGAAGGAACTTTAGATTCCTATCTCCCGGTGTGGGAAGACCTGACTGACGTTTTCGAGGATTGGGGATTGTGGATGTAGGATTAAGAAATACTTTGTGTCTGTTATGTGAGCGCAATTTTAAGTAGGTATTCTCAATCCTCCATTCATAATCTCCAATCCCCGTTTCTTCTCCTCTTTTTATTGTCAAAAATCTTTACAAATAACCGTTGAAAACTCGCTGTATTTTCTTTGAAATCTTTCCTGCCCGAAAATATCGCAAAATACGACGTTTTACGCAAAAATAGGATAAGTCTCTGACAATCAGGAATTTATCCTATTTTCTTTTAAAAATGGCCGTTTTTGGAGCTAAAAAAGGCCTCGTAAAATTGCAACGGAGGCTCCGTTAGACGCCAACGGAGCCACTTTTGGCTTCCAAAACCTATCCCGTTGCAATGCAAAACGGCCTGAAACGCACTCCAAAAGTGCCACTTTTGAAAGCTAACAAACGTTAAATGGCTCGAAAACGGCATTTTTCAGCGTTTTCCAGGACGGCAAATTTTGAAGAAAAATGGGTCGGCATTTTTCCAACGGAGGCCGTTTTGGAATTTTGAGTTACGAATTTTGAGTCGGGAGTTGGGATTTTTGAGGTCGGAAAACGGTCAAAAATGAGTAACGAGACCTATATTTAACCGTTGTTAACACAGTAGAATCAATTTCTGAAAGTGCTGATTTTGGTAAATAAATTTTACAAAACGGGGTTGAAAAACGAATGAAATAAGAGCGAAAAAAAATATTGAATATACGGTCGGGAATTACCAAAACAGATATGAAAAATTGGTTGTTATTTTTTACTAATGATTAATTTCTGCATAAATAATATTTGTTTGTGTCGGTATAAAGTATTATATTTGTGGCCACAATAATGATTCCAATCTGTTAACATCAGAACTATGAATATGCAGAAACAAAGTGTTATGTTGTTTGCCCTGTTGTGTTTCGTTACGCAATTGTTTGCGCAAGGACCTAATAACAGCGGCACTTACTATCAGCCGGCCGATGGAAAGAAAGGCCAAAGTCTGAAAACCGCTCTGTGGGGGGTAATTAAAAATCATACTACGATAGGTTATGACGGGCTTTGGAACTGTTATAAAACTACTGATAGACGTGCAGACGGTAAGGTCTGGGATATGTATTCGAGTACTACGAACTTTACCTTCGACGTAGACAAGGCGGGTAATTACTCGAAAGAGGGCGATGTGTATAACCGTGAGCACTCGATGCCGAAGAGTTGGTTCAATGATAAGTCGCCGATGTACTCAGATTTGGTTCATATTGTGCCTACCGACGGCTACGTGAACGGGCGTCGTAGCAACTATCCCTTCGGTGAAACAAACGGCGAAAAGTACAAGTCGAACGGAGGATTCAGCAAGCTCGGAGAATGTACGACGGCGGGATACAGCGGTACGGTGTTTGAGCCTGCCGACGAATATAAGGGCGATTTCGCGCGCATTTACTTCTATATGGCTACGTGTTATGAGGACAAGATAGCCGGATGGAGCAGTGATATGCTGGCAGGCAACGCTTATCCGGCATATAAGGAGTGGGCTATAAATATGCTGTTGCGATGGGCGAAGAACGACCCGGTGTCGGAAAAGGAGATTAACCGCAACAACGAGGTGTATAAACTACAGGGCAACCGCAACCCGTTCGTTGACTATCCGGGACTGGAGCAGCTTGTGTGGGGCGACAAGCAGAATGTGGCTTTCGACTATGATAACTACGATGCAACGACTCCTAACCCCGACCCGGATCCGAATCCCGATCCAAACCCTGACCCGGAACCTGATCCAAATCCAGACCCAGACCCTGTCGGAGATGCTCAAATATATAAGATGGTAAGCTCAACGGCCGACTTGCAGGCCGGCGTGGGCTATCTGATAGTGTGCGAGGAGGCTCAGGATGGATTGAAGGTTGCTATGGCAGCGTCAGGAAGTGATGTGCGAAGCTATGCTGAAGTGTCTGTTTCCAACGGTACGATAACCACCCTTGTCAATGAGGAAGGCAAGCCGCGGCAGATTATCCTGGGCGGTACGTCGGGCGCATATACGCTATATGACGCTGTTGAAAAAGTCTATCTGTCGCTTACGAAAGACGATAATAAACTCCATTCTTCGGCCAATGCGGCGACGGACAATGCGAAGTGGAGTGTCAGTTTCAGCGGAGCAACGGCAAAAATTGCCAATAATGCTTATTCAAACAGAGCTATAAATTACAATTCCGGTAGCCCGCGTTTTGCCTGCTACAAGTCAACAAGCGGTCAGAAACCGGTGAAACTGTATAAGAATGTGACGCCGACCGGAATAGGACAGGTGCCTGCTGAGGTTGTGAACGGGCAGGTGACGGTGTATGGCCTGACGGGTGTGGCGTTGCGAAAGAACGTGAACCGCACCGAAGCCCTCAAGGGATTGCCATGCGGTATATATATAATAGGTGGACGAAAATACGTGGTCCGCTAATGTGTTACGATTCCTTATGAACGTGAATAATAGCAAAAAGTAAGATGGGAGACTAAAATATACCCGATTTTCTTTGGTTGATTCGGAGTAATTGGGTATATTTGCATAGTCTTAATGACAATATGATAAAACCAACCTAAAACAACTTTAAATTATAATACTATGGACGTTGAGAAAATAATGCAGTCTCTGGAGCAGAAGCATCCGGGCGAATTGGAGTACTTGCAGGCCGTAAAGGAAGTGCTGTTGTCTGTGAAAGATGTTTACAACAAGCACCCCGAGTTTGAACGCGCAAAGATTATCGAGCGCATAGTAGAGCCGGAACGTGTGATTACATTCCGTGTTCCGTGGGTAGACGACAAAGGCGAGATTCACGTAAACCTCGGTTATCGCGTGCAGTTCAACAGCGCGATAGGCCCGTACAAAGGCGGTCTGAGATTCCACCCGTCGGTTAACCTTTCTATATTGAAGTTCCTCGGATTCGAGCAGACATTCAAGAATGCACTCACAACGCTGCCTATGGGCGGTGGCAAGGGAGGTTCGGACTTCTCTATCCGTGGCCGTTCCGATGCCGAGGTGATGCGTTTCTGCCAGGCTTTCATGACCGAACTTTATCGCCATATCGGTCCGGACGAGGACGTTCCGGCAGGCGACATCGGTGTGGGAGGCCGCGAAATAGGCTATCTCTTCGGTATGTATAAGAAACTGACACACCAGTTTGGTGGCGTGCTCACAGGTAAAGGACTCGAATACGGAGGCTCGCGCATCCGTCCGGAGGCTACCGGTTTCGGCGCGTTGTATTTCGTAAACCAGATGCTCCAGACCCGAAACATCGACATAAAGGGCAAGACTGTGGCGATAAGCGGATTCGGAAACGTTGCTTGGGGAGCTGCGAAGAAAGCCACGGAGCTTGGTGCTAAGGTGATAACGCTCAGCGGACCGGACGGCTATATCTATGACCCGGCGGGCATTAGCGGCGAGAAAATCGAATATATGCTTGAGCTTCGCGCCAGCGGTAACGACGTTTGTCAGCCTTACGAGGACGAGTTTGAAGGCTCAAAGTTCTTTGAAGGCAGAAAGCCGTGGGAACAGAAGGCCGACATTTACCTCACTTGCGCGACACAGAACGAGCTGAACGGTGATGATGCCGACATGATATTGGCTCACAAACCGCTGTGTGTGGCCGAAGTTTCCAATATGGGATGCACGGCCGAGGCTGTGAATAAGTTTGTTGAAACGAAGACTCTCTTCGCACCGGGCAAGGCTGTCAACGCCGGCGGTGTGGCTACTTCGGGACTTGAGATGACCCAGAACTCTATGCGTCTGACATGGAGCGAGCAGGAAGTTGACGAGAAGTTGCATTACATTATGCACTCCATCCACGAACAGTGCGTGAAGTATGGCACGGAGGCCGACGGCTATATCGACTACGTGAAGGGTGCCAACATCGCCGGATTCATGAAGGTTGCCAACGCGATGATGGCTCAGGGAGTAGTTTAATACATATATATAATACTGTAAGACAATATATTTCAGTCTTTTAAGTTATATATATAAGACAATAAAAAACGGACTCCGGCAATGCGTTTCATGTCGGAGTCCGTTTTTGGTAATAACGAAATACGGAGCAAGAAGATTCCGAAGCCCGCGCAAGGGGGTGAAGAAGTTAGCGTGGAGAAGGCAAGAAGAGAACATAGCGTTATTATGCCGGCGGTCGTAAAGGCCGTCCTTTTATTGTTTTTCCTCTGTCCGACATTGTTTTTTCTCTGTCCGGCGGTTGTTTCGGCACAGGAAAACATCGAGGGCAAAGCATCTTATTACAGTAACAGTCTGCATGGACGCAGGATGAGCAGCGGTAAGGTTTATCACCGCGACAGCCTCACTTGTGCCCACAAGACACTGCCTTTCGGAACGAAGCTGCGCGTTACCAATCCGTCGAACGGCAAGGAAGTGATTGTAGAGGTGGCCGACCGCGGGCCATACGCTCACAACCGTGTGATTGACTTGTCATACGCTGCGGCGCGCGAACTCGGCATGATTGCCAGCGGAGTGAAGTATGTGAAGATTGAGATACTTCCCGAAGAAGGCTCTGACGGCTATCCCGCACCCGGCAGTTTGTTTAATATTCTTGAAACAAAATATGGTATGGCAGGCGTCTGCTACGAGTTTATTCCAGAGTGGACAGACGAGAAAAAAGTGCCGGAGGAGGTGAAACGCCATCCCGAAATACAGCCGTCGCAGGAGCAGCATATACAAAAGGCCGCGCATCCACGGCAGAACGCTGCTGCACGTGTACCTCATTCCGCGAGTCAAACGTCTCATTCCGCACCTCATCCGCAACAAAAAGCATCGAATAAGCAGCAGAATGCGGCTCATAAGAATAACAAACAGGCAGATAACCGCACGCAGCAACAGAAGAAAGAAACCGTGAAAAACGACCAGAGCAGTAGCAGTTGGCGTGCGTTTTTCGACAAGTTGAAAGATTGGGGTGGCAGTTTGTTCGATTAATCCTAACTCTTTCTCAAAGATTATGTTTATATTTGCATCGTATAAACTGTAAAACGAATGTAAATATGGCAAGAATAGCAAAGAAACTGACAGATATTATAGGCAACACACCGTTGCTCGAACTGAGTAAGTTCTCACAAAACAGAGGACTGAAAAGGCCGCTTATTGCCAAGATTGAGTCGTTCAACCCCGGCGGAAGTGCCAAAGACCGCATCGCATTGGCTATGGTCGAGGATGCCGAAAAGAAAGGATTGCTGAGTCCCGGAGCCACCATCATCGAGCCTACGAGCGGCAACACTGGTGTGGGACTGGCTCTCGTGGCTGCCGTTAAGGGCTATACGCTGATTCTTACGATGCCCGAGACGATGAGCATAGAGCGCCGCAAGCTCGTACAGGCATACGGGGCGAAAGTCGTTCTGACTCCCGGGACAGCAGGAATGCAAGGTGCTATAGATGAGGCTAACCGCCTGCGGGAATCCATTCCGGGCAGCGTCATACTGCAACAGTTTGAGAATCCCGCCAACCCCGAGGCTCATTACAACAGCACCGGCATAGAGATTTGGAACGATACCGACGGAAAAGTGGATATATTTGTGGCCGGAGTTGGTACCGGCGGTACCATTTCAGGAGTGGGAAAGAGGCTCAAGGAGTATAATTCCGATGTAAAAATAATAGCTGCTGAGCCTGCTTCTTCGCCCGTGTTGAACGGCGGAAAGAGCGGTGCGCATAAGATTCAGGGCATTGGCGCGGGCTTTATTCCGACCATATACAACGCATCTGTTGTCGATGAAGTAATTGATGTGAAGGACGACTGTGCCATTCTCGCAGCTCGAAACGTCGCTGCCGAGGAAGGATTGCTCGTCGGAATATCATCGGGAGCGACTCTTTCCGCAGCCGTGGAGATAGCTAAGCGGCCGGAAAACCAAGACAAGAACATCGTCGTTTTGCTCACCGATACGGGCGAGAGGTATCTGTCGACGGAGTTGTATAGTTTTTAGTGAAAAGTGAAGAGGGAAGAGTGATGAATCCAATACTACCAGCTTCTATTTCAAAGCTATTGGATTCTTCACTCTTCCCTCTTCATTTTTCACTCTGATTTCTTACTCCGTAAGCCCTTTAATCTCCTTCAATGTTACGTTGCCAAGCACGTTTATAATCTCCAACTCATCCTCGCTTACGTTGAACAACACAAATTCATTCTTCTTATTTTTATGAGTTTTCAGGTAGATGGTTACGTTATCGCCGTCGTCCTTCACCTGCATTATCTGCTCAAAGCCCTCCTTTCTGAATGCTTCGACAGCCTCTTTCCTCACAGTCCGAATCATCGAAGGACGTTCAAACGTAAGTATCTGCAAGTGATCCAGCCTGCCCGCAATCTTGCCAATGTCGCTTTTGCCGGCCTTCAACCCTGCCGCCATACCCAGCATAGCTTTTGAAATATAGACAGATGTAACTCCTTTGGCATCGCTGTACTTGTTGAACAACGCCTTCTGTGCACTTGCCGACAGGCACAGACAAAGCAAAAGCTGTATTATCAAAATCTTTTTCATATTCTATTCTTATATTATAAATACTATTATATATATGTCGCATTACTGTGATATACTGCCCGTGAGCCTGCATAATCACGCTATTTGTATTCCCGTTTACTCTTTGTTGACCGCCTTATCCACTTTGTTGAGGCCCATATTCAGGCTCTCCGACATTTCCAACAAGGCTTTCTGCGTCTGTGCATAGGCATCCTCTGCGTTGTCATAAGTATCTTTCAGTGAATATTGCTGTTCGTCCTGACGGTCATTCAGTACCATGCCTACGGTGAAAAGCAAGAGTATTGCTGCCGCAACGCCGCCTATCCATTTCAAGGTCGCAGTGCGCGTGTTGCGCATGACGTTCTTCTCTACGCTGTTCCAACTGTCAATCTGCTTGCCGAGACGCTCTTCCAAGCCCTCCGGAATCTCAACTCCGGCATACAGACTCTCGAGGAAAACGTTCTCCCCGTCATCTCCCGGCAGCGTTCCTTCATGCGCAGCGTCGCGCAATATCTTCTCTTCCGCATCCGAGGTTTGCCCCTCATAGAACTTGTCGAGCAACGTTTTCATTTCATTTACA
The DNA here is from genome assembly GCA_900547005.1 of uncultured Prevotella sp. Taxonomy (GTDB): domain Bacteria; phylum Bacteroidota; class Bacteroidia; order Bacteroidales; family Bacteroidaceae; genus Prevotella. The sequence goes on along the minus strand of URER01000025.1, from coordinate 26,770 downwards.
TCCATATTCACTTATTTTCTTGAATTGTTCCCTAATCTGTTTTCGCGCCCTGCTGAGCGTCGCCCTGATGTTCACGCCGGTCATTCCTGTGCTTGTCTCAATCTCGTCGAACGACAACCCCTTCACATCCCTCATCGTTATAACCATCCGCTGCTGCGGAGGCAGGTGCTCAATCAGTTGCATTACGGTTGCCGTGTCGTCGGTCTTCTCCACAAATCCGGCCACATCGTCATCCGTTCTCACCCGCAGACTGTCCACCGGAGTGCCATCCATGTCGAGATGCCGCAGCCTGTGGCGGTCGTTGAAGATATTCCGCAGCACGGTGACGCAATACGCCTCGATGTTGCTTTCCGGCGCAATCCGGTCTCGGATGGTCCACAGTTTCAGCATCGTTTCCTGTACAAGGTCTTCTGAAGCCTGTGCGTTGCCTGTCAGTCGCCATGCCGCCAGATACATCTTGCGGCTGCAAGGCAGTATGATTTGCTTGAATACTGATGCTTTCATGTTCTTTTTGTCTTTCAAAAAGCATTGAGACAAAATGCCGTATTACTCCCCTTTAGCATTTTCCACGAACTTGTTGAAGTCTATTTTTCCAAAGATTTGCACCAAGTCTGTCTCTTCCTTATCGCATCCCAGTATCAAGATTTCCTTGCAAAGATTGCCGTCTTTCCTGCCATATATTCTCACTTTCTCGTCGTCTTCATTCGTGCTGATAAGCATTTCGTAGCCCTCCTTTTCAAGGTCTAAAGCAGAAAAGTCGTCTAAGAATTTCTTTTTCAGCACGTCATCGCATTCGTCCAACTCCAACACCTTAAGGCTGTTAACCTTCATATTGTCATCGAAAGAAAACTCATTCTTGCCAAATCCAAACATACCGCCTCCGAGTTTGGCGAGCTTCATCATATTTTTGTTTATATTAATAAGCTCCACACCCGGCTCGTTCTTGTATTTTTTCATGAGTTTGCTTACAGTCTGTCCGTTTACTGCAATGCCTGCGAGCAGCAATGCGAATGATAATAATATCTTTTCCATTTCTTATCTCCTTTTTAAAGTTATCGATTCTTTTTGAAGCGCTTTCAAAAATACTAACGTGTTTTCTGCCGGTTATGTTACAAAGGAAATCGATTTTTAACATTTAGAAAGGCTTTAGATGCCTGAGGCTCTTTTGTATTGTAGGCGATAAAGTATTTCTCAATTCTCTATCCGCAAGCCCTCATCTTCGTGTTTTTCATCCGTTTTGCAATGTGAAGGCACGTTGTGAGACTGCAATAAGGGAAGAAATAAACGTGAATTTAATAAAAATGTAATATCATTCGGATTGTTATTCGGATTGTAATAAAAGAAATACATATCTTCTTTTAGAAAAACATAAACAACAATAAGAAATTAATGGTATATTTAAGAAATATGTTGTTTTTTTTTGCAAAGCCCAACATTTCTGCGTAATTTTGTATGGTGTATGTGAAAGCCGCTTTTAAGATAGAAATTAAAAACAGGATGAAATACATTAAAGTTTGGTTGAGTTTTTCACTCATTTCATTCTTTCTATACGATATAATTTGGTTACTGATAGATTTTGAAAAAACTGTCTATCTGTTTAAAAGTAATGTCTGCATCTTATTTGTAGACTTGTTATTTTGTATATTATTTTCTGCTACAAGTTTAATTGTAGGTTGTGTAGTAACAAAGTATATAGAAAAAATTTGGAAGAAAAAATTTACTTTCACTTTAGGGCTAATTATGATTATTGTCAATATGTTTTTTACATTTATCATAGAGGCAACTTCACCAGACATAATTATTGAAATATTGACAGAAGGAGAAAATGTATGGACTAGTTCATACATATTTGGCTTAATTACCCCTTTGTTATCACTTGTATATATAACAGATAGGTATTATAAAAGAATTTTAGACCAAAAAGAAGAAAATGCAGGGTTAAAAATGCAAATTTTGAAAATGCAATTAGACCCACATTTTGTATTTAATAGTTTAAGTGTGCTTTTGGAACTTATCGATACGTCTCCTTGTATGGCTACAAAGTTTGTAATCCGCTTATCAAGAATCTATCGCTATTTTATTCGAACAATAAATAAGGAATGGGTTACAGTTACAGATGCTCTATCTTTTGCAACAGACTATATGGCTTTAATGAGGGTACGTTTCTCTAATATGATGCTTACTATAGAAAAATTCTATTTTAGCACCGATGAGAAAATTGTAAATTTAAGTTTGCAGATTCTATTAGAAAATGCAGTAAAGCACAATTTCACAGATGAAAAGACCCCGCTGTATGTAAATATAAAACGTAATGGAGACTATTTGTGTATAGGAAACAACATTTCCCCGTTTCCAAAAGATTACAGCTCACAAATCCCCTCTACAAACATTGGATTATCAAATTTATCAAAACGTACGAAATTACTTTGCGATAAAGATATTTCAATACAAAAGACTGCAACATTTTTTGAGGTGAGAATTCCCATTGTTAACAATAATAAGAGATGAAAAAAATATTAATAATAGAGGATGAAATGCTCAGTGCGAACAGATTGAAAAAATTACTATTCAACATAGATACTACAATACAAATTGACGGACCTCTCAAATCTGTTCATAAGGTACAAGAAATACTTCGATTAAATAATGATTATGATATTATTTTTTCTGATATCAGGTTGCCTGACGGTGATGTTTTCGAAGCTTTTAAGAATACGGCACCCACTTCTTTTGTCGTGTTCACTACAGCTTATGAAGAGTACCCAATGCAAGCCATACAATGTAACGGAGTTGCATATTTATTGAAACCAATTGATGAAGATGAACTGCGAGAAACTATTAGTAGAATAGACGATCTAAAAAAGACAATAACAACACTTCATAAAAAAAAGGAAAATACGACAAAAGAGATAGATCGTTACCGTGAACGATTTCTCGCTTATAAGCAAGATGAATTGATACCTGTATGTGTTAACGACATCCTTTATTTTTATAAGGATAATCGTAAGGTTCTTCTAAAGATAAAAAATGGCAATACATACTCTCTCCCTGTTAATATGCATGAATTAGAAGACCAATTAGACCCACAGAAGTTCTTTCGTATCAATCGTCAATACATAGCAAACGTTCATGGTATTTTGAGAATCTCGCAATTTTTTAACTCCAAATTGAAAATAAAACTTCTACAATGTGATGATGAATGTATTATTGTAAGTAAGGAACGTGCACCTCTCTTAAAAGAATGGTTAGATAGATAAGACGTTATGTTTTCATACATATTGCAGTCTCACCCCAATGGTAAACCCAAATAGGGGTGAGACTGCAGTTCTATTTCTTACATAGCTTTATATATTATTAATATCTAAGACAGAAGTGTAGCTACGAACATATTGGCCGTATTTGAAATAATGAAAAGAAGCTGACCTTCGACTCTTATCGTTACAATTTGTCAGTGCTTTGTAAAACTCGTTGCTATAGACTTGATAATTGTTCGTTTTAAAAGGTTCATTATCTATAACAAATATCGGAAAATTATATTTAGATAGAGGAAAAATGCCATCATAAACAGATGATATGACAATACATTCCAAATGTAATTTTTTACATACTTGTTTTACTTCTATGGGATGACGTCCGCTTTCACCATTACAGAAAGGAAGGTATTCATACACTAAAACATTTTGTTTCTTCCTGATAAAATTACTTACCTGTTCTACTTTGACTTTATAGAGATTACCGTCAGGGGTGACGTTCTCTATATCTGTCCTGCAAGGCTTCACGTGTTCCTTTTCCTGTTCCGTAAGACTGTCGTATCCGGAACCGTTGATCTCTATGCAAGAGGTCATAACAATTCCGAATACAAAGAATACAGTCAATCGAATATATTTATTCAATTCCATTGTATGTCATATTTACAGCATATCCACCATACTTGCCAAGAGATTTCTGATAAGGATATGCTCCAGGAATAGCAAAGAGAGAATATTGAGGTTTTTCCTCGATCGGCTGTTCTATCTCTTCATCAATATAAAATGGAGGCATCGTTTCAGCCGTAAGACCTTGACTTTCAGGAGAATCTGCTAACAGGAAATAAGCGACTCCTTTACCACTACTATCTATCTGACAAATTGTAACGCATTCATATTTGCTTGAAGCTCGAGTAAGATTCTGTAAAAGAACATCTTGCCGTTCTAATGCTCTAAAATCGCATAGTCCAAATCCTCTTTTACATCCTGTTTTTTTTCGGGCTATCCTTGCTTTAATTCCTAAGTCTAAGTCCGTACTGACATCACCCAAAATCTCAGAACGTGTACTGATAGTCTTCGAATCTATCTGTACGAATCCAATCTCTCGCGCAGCATCTTCTGCTGTTCTTGAAATACCCGTTTCATCTTGTTGGCAAGATGAAATGATTGCAGAAAAAACAATCACCAATAAATAAAATGTTCTTCTCATAATAATAAATAACATATTTTTTTATCTGAAAAATGTATTAATTCTCTGCAAAAGTACACATAATAAACTTTATTCCCATCTATATGTAATATGAAAAGGAAAAAATGCATTCTCAACAGTCTTTATGGCAACCTAAATGCTTTTAGGAAACATGAATTGTCAATATACGAGTTAACTTGTGTAAAAATTAACAGAATTGTAATGCAAATGTAGCGACTAAGAAGAAAACACCGACTATCTTTGCAATTAAATAGTGCTGCATACACTTTGCAGATGACAAACAAACAGACAAACAGATATGGCAGACAAAGATTATAGAATATTGGTTGTGGATGACGAGGAAGACCTCTGCGAGATTCTGAAGTTCAATCTTGAGACGGAGGGCTATGCTGTTCAGACCGCCAATTCGGCAGAGGAGGCATTAGAGATGGACATTACGGCGTTCGACCTGCTGTTGCTCGACATCATGATGGACGGTATGTCGGGATTCGCGATGGCCCGAAAACTGAAAGAAACAGAGGCAACGCGCAACATTCCGATTATTTTTCTGACCGCGCGCGACACGGAAAATGACAAGATTACTGGCTTCAACATCGGGGCGGACGACTATATCCCGAAGCCGTTCTCCATCCGTGAGGTGCTCGTAAGGGTGCGCGCCGTGCTGAGAAGAACAACCGAGAAGACGGTCTCAGAAGCCCCGAAAGCTTTGATAAACTATCAGGGACTGGAGCTGAACCTCGACAAAAAGACGGTGAGCGTGGACGGAACGGATGTGCCTTTCACCAAAACCGAGTTCGAGATTCTGCACCTCCTGCTCGACGAACGGGGCAAGGTGTTCTCCCGGCAAGACCTCATCAACCGCATTTGGCCGCACGATGTGTTTGTGCTCGACCGCACGGTTGACGTGAATATCACCCGTGTGAGAAAGAAAATAGGGCGTTTCGCCAAGTGCATAGTAACGCGATTAGGTTTCGGCTACTACTTCGACGCATAGCCAGTGAGTTATCAGCGCATTGCCATTTGGCTCCCTTTTACTCCCTCTATCTCCTCTTAATTCCTTTTATCTTCCCTTATTTCCGGTTGAAAAATCCCCGTTGCTATGAAAAGAATATCAGTAGGCCGTCGCCTTTACGTCACGATATTGGGCGTTTTTCTGCTTTTCACGGTTGCGTTCATGCTCTTTCAGCACGCCCGCGAGAAGCAGTACAAGACCGATACGCTCAATATCAAGTTGCAGGCATACAATACCCATCTTGCCGACATCATGGAGTATGTGGGGCGGAACAATGAGAAGGCTCTCGATGACTTCGTCCGCGAACATTATATGCACGGATTGCGTGTTACGCTGATAACGCGCGACGGCCGCGTGGTGTATGACAACGTGCGCAAGGACTATGAGAATTTCAGCAACCACGCCAACAGAAAAGAGTTTGCCGACGCACTCGCTAAAGGTTCGGGATTTGACATTGAGCGCAAGAGCAATACCTTAAAGCACGATTATTTCTATTCGGCCACTTATCTGCCAAAGGAGAAACTCGTCATACGTAGTGCCCTGCCATACGACAGCGACCTTGCCAAGACATTGCAGACCGACCGTCACTATCTGCTGTTTGCCTTCTCTGCAATGCTTCTCCTTACCATCGTGTTGTGGCGGTTTATGAGCCGGTTGAGCGACAACATCACCAAACTGCGCATCTTTGCACGCAGGGCGGCACGCAATGAGAGCCTCGAAACCGAAGACCTGGCCGAGTTTCCTGACGACGAACTGGGTGAGATTGCCGAGCGGATAATACGTATTTACAAGAATTTGGAGTCCTCGCGGCAGGAGCAGGACAAGCTAAAGAGAGAGCTAACACAGAACATTGCCCATGAATTGAAGACTCCCGTTGCGAGCATTCAGGGCTATTTAGAGACGATACAGGACAATGAGAACATCGACGAGGCAACGAAAAGACAGTTCCTCGACCGCTGTTATGCGCAGAGCCTGCGCCTCTCTTCGCTTCTGCAAGACATCTCGACGCTTAACAGAATGGACGATGCGCGCGACTTCATGGACTTTGAACAGGTGGATATATCACTTATTGTGGACAATATTGTGAAGCAGACAGCCTTGCAGTTGCAGGCCAAGAACATGACGTTCTGTAACCGCTTGCCTGCCGAAGTGCGTGTGCGCGGTAATCAGTCGCTACTTTACAGCGTGTTTCGGAACCTTACCGACAACGCAATAGCATACGCGGGGAAGGGTACGACAATAACTCTTGAGAGCCGGGAGGATGAGGATTGTCTTTATTTCACGTTCTCCGACAACGGCATCGGTGTGCCGGCCGTGCATCTGCCGCGCCTGTTTGAGCGTTTCTACAGGGTGGACAAGGGGCGCAGCCGCAAGATGGGCGGCACGGGATTGGGCCTCGCCATCGTGAAAAACGCCGTCGTGTTGCATGGCGGAAACATTTCTGCGACAAACAACACAGACGGCGGTCTGCGATTCGATTTCACTATCCGTAAGCAGCACTGAGCCTCCGCGGTCTATCCCATAACCACGTCGAGCACCATCATCATGGCAAACCCGATGCCGAAACCTATTGTCCCGAGGTTGCTGTGGTTGCCCTCCGAGGCTTCCGGTATCAGTTCCTCAACCACCACATAGAGCATCGCTCCGGCGGCGAACGCCAGCATATAGGGCGTTATGGCCACGAGGTGTGAGGCCAGCAAGATTACTGCTATCGCGCCGATTGGCTCCACGACTCCGCTCAGACTGCCTATGACAAACGATTTCAGACGGCTGTTGCCCTCGGCCCGCATGGGCATCGAGATTATGGCGCCTTCGGGAATGTTCTGTATCGCGATACCCAGCGCCATCGCAAACGCGCCCGCCGCCGTTATGCCGGAGCCTGCCTGCAATGCTCCGGCCAGCACAATGCCAACGGCCATACCCTCCGGCAGATTATGAATCGTTACCGCCAGCGTGAGCATCGCCGTGCGCGACAAGTGCGACCGCAGTCCTTCGGGTTTCGCATTGCCTATGTGCAGGTGAGGCGTTAGGAAGTCGATGAGTAATAGAACCCCCATGCCGGCAATCAGTCCGACTACAGCCGGGATAACGTTGCGTTCGCCTTCGCCCACGTTTATCTCCATACTCGGAATCAGAAGCGACCACACCGAGGCCGCCACCATCACGCCCGAGGCAAATCCTATCAATGTCTTTTGCAGCCTGTCGGGTATTTTTTCCTTCATGAAAAACACGAAGCCGCTGCCTGTTATTGTTCCCATCAGTGGCAGCAGCAGTCCTATTATAATTCCTTCCATATCTGTTCTTATTTTATGCCGTCAACATACGGCCGATGAATTTGCCAGCTATCAGCACCACGACATATAGTACGCAGACAGCTATTCCGCCTTTAGTGGCCGCCAAGTCATTCAGTTTCACGCACAGTTGGTAGGTCAGCCGGCGCCGCATTATGAAGTCGTAAGCCAGCAATATCGTGCCGGCAATAAGTCCTGCGGCTGCCGTAAGTCCGTTGATATTGGTGCGTGCAGCCATGATAATATCACCTTTTAGCGCATAAACCAGTGCCCTTGAGGTTCCGCAAGCAGGGCATTCTATGTTCAGAAAAAGACGCGACGGACACACCACGAGGCCTCTTGCCCCGTGCAAATGCCATACATACACCAGCCACGCTACCGCCAACAGATAGCCGGCAGTGGCGATGATGTAGAACATTCTCGTGTCATCACTCTTTCTCAAACGGTAATTTGGAGTATTACAATACCATATTCAGCTTTTCGAAGTTTTTCTTTTTCGTGGCATCCATAATCAGGAACAAGTCTATCAGCCACCAAAGTCCGAAGCCGCCGCACGTTATCAGTTTGCCGATACCCAATCCGATGTCGCCGATGATAAATCGGTCAATGCCCAGCGAGCCGACGAATATCGACACAATCAGCATCATCATAGGATTGTTCAGCGATGTTCCGAGAATCATCATCTCTTGTTTCTCGTCGGCATTAGTCAGTCTTTCGGTTATATAAGGTATGTTCTCTATCGGCAGTTTCTCGCCGTTTGTCATTAGATACATAGATACTTTCTGCTTGTCCATAGTCTTTCTCTTATTAATTAATAATATTAATTCATTACAAAAGTAGCCTAAAATATTGTTGTTTGCAAATCTTTCGCAATTTTATTTATTACTGTCAAAAAACTTTACAAACATCCATTAAAAAGTCAATGTATTTTCAGTTTAAACTTCACCGCACTCAAAAACGCGAAAATACGGCTTTTTAGACTATTTTCAACTAAAACACTGATAATCAGATACTTATGTTGTTTTTGGTTAAAAATGCCCGTTTTGGAGCGCATTTTTAGCCCCGTTATTTTGCAACGGAGGCTCCGTTAGACGCTAACGGAGCCACTTTTGGCTTCTAAAACCTATCCCGTTGCAATGCAAAACGGCCTAAAACGGAGTGCAAAAGTGCCACTTTTGAAAGCTAACAAACGTTAAATAGCTCGAAAACGGCATTTTTCCCGGTTTCGGCGGATGCTAAATTTTGAAGAAAAACGACCCGATTTTTTTCTAACGGAGGCACTTTTGGAATTTTGAGTTGCGAATTTTGAGTTTTGAGTTGGGATTTTTGAGGTCGAAAAGCGGCCGAAAATGAGTAACGAGACCTATATTTAACGTTCGTTAGCACGAAAGAATCGAATTTTCAGAGGGCTAAATTTGGTAAATAATATTTACACTTTTGTGGCTGTAAAGTTGAAGATTTCAGGTCGTGAAGTGATATTAGGAGGCGGGAAGTCTCTTGTCTGTCTTCCTCCCCCTGAGGGAGGATTAGAGAGAGTTTTCCCTTGACGCTGATAAAGAACTTACGCGCGGAGGGTGTAAAAAATGAAAAAAACGGCTTATGGTTCGGAAATATTTAGTAAATTTGCAAACGTTATAATGGCGCTTTCTGCGTCCGTTCGGGTTCCTGTAACCTGTGGTTTGACTGTGGGGGCGGAACAAAAATATTGCAATAAAAGAATATATTCGATAAATAGGTATGAACGTTTTAGAACTTAGTGAGCAGGAGATTGTAAGAAGACAGAGCCTGCAAGAGCTGCGCGATATGGGCATCGACCCGTATCCTGCTGCCGAATACCCCACCAACGCATTTAGTACTGACATTCGCGACAACTTCAAGGATGACGAGAAACGCGAGGTTACGATTGCCGGACGACTGATGAGCCGACGCGTGATGGGTAAGGCTTCGTTTGCGGAGATACAGGACTCGAAGGGCAGGGTGCAGGTGTATATCACCCGCGACGACATCTGTCCGGACGAGAACAAGGATTTATATAATAAGGTGTTCAAGCGCTTGCTCGACATCGGCGACTTTATCGGCGTGAAAGGATTCGTGTTCCGCACCCAGACAGGCGAGATTTCGGTACACGCTCAGGAGCTTACTCTGCTCTCTAAGAGCCTCAAGCCGCTGCCAATAGTGAAGTATAAGGACGGCGTGGCATACGATAAGTTCGACGACCCGGAGCTGCGTTATCGTCAGAGATACGTAGACCTCGTGGTGAATGAGGGCGTGAAGGACACGTTTGAGAAGCGCGCCACCATCCTGCGCACGATGCGTAAGGTCTTTGATGAGGCCGGTTTCACGGAAGTGGAGACACCAATCCTGCAACAGATAGCTGGCGGAGCGAGTGCCCGTCCGTTCATAACCCACCACAATGCGCTCGATATTGACCTCTATCTGCGTATCGCAACGGAGCTTTATCTGAAGCGTCTTATCGTGGGAGGCTTCGAAGGAGTCTATGAGATTGGACGTAATTTCCGCAATGAAGGCATGGACCGCTCGCACAATCCGGAGTTCACCTGCATGGAACTTTACGTAAGTTATAAGGACTATAACTGGATGATGTCGTTCACGGAGAAGCTCCTTGAGGAGATTTGTATTGCCGTAAACGGAACAACGGAGGTGAAGATAGGCGACAACGTGGTTAGTTTCAAGGCTCCATACCGCCGCTTGCCAATCCTTGACGCGATAAAAGAGAAGACCGGCTACGACCTTAACGGAATGTCGGAAGATGAGATTCGCGAGGTATGCGGTAAGCTGAAGATGGAGATTGATGACACTATGGGCAAGGGAAAGCTCATCGACGAGATATTCGGAGAGTTCTGCGAGGGTACGTATATACAGCCGACGTTCATCACAGACTATCCCGTTGAGATGTCGCCGCTCACGAAGATGCACCGCTCAAAGCCCGGACTGACCGAGCGTTTCGAGCTGATGGTGAACGGTAAGGAGCTGGCCAACGCTTATTCTGAGCTTAACGACCCGATAGATCAGGAAGAAAGATTCATCGACCAGATGCGTCTTGCAGACAAGGGAGACGATGAGGCGATGATTATCGACCAGGATTTCCTTCGCGCTTTGCAGTACGGTATGCCGCCGACAAGCGGTATCGGCATCGGAATAGACCGTCTGGCGATTCTCATGACGGGTCAGCCTACGATACAGGAAGTGCTGCTCTTCCCGACTATGAAGCCTGAGAAGAAGATTCCGAAGAGCACCGTGGCAGAGTGGGGCGCGCTTGGTGTACCCGAGGAATGGGTGCCGGTGTTCAACAAGGCAGGCTATAACCTCGTTACGGACATCAAGGATGTGAAGGCGCAGAAGCTGCAAATGGACGTTTGCGGCGTGAACAAGAAATACAAGTTGGGCTATGACAACCCGAAGGTTGACGAGTTTCAGGCTTGGATAGATAAGGCTAATGAATGAAGAATGAAGAGTGAAGAATGAAGAATAGCCTAACGGACAGACAGCATTGTGTGTTATGTCTGATCGGCAAACTTCTTCATTTAAAGGATTCTTCACTCTTCATTCTTCATTCTTCATTTCAAAGAAGAATGTTTGACTGTGGTAAGATAGCGATAATCGGAGGCGGAAGCTGGGCTACGGCGATAGCTAAGATTGTGGTGGGGCACACCCATCACATCGGTTGGTATATGCGCCGGGATGACCGTATCGAGGACTTCAAGCGTCTTTCGCACAACCCGGCGTACATTCCGAGCGTGAGGTTTGACGTGAATGAGATTTTCTTCTCAAGCGATTTGAACAAGATTGCGCAGGCTTACGACACCCTGATATTCGTCACTCCGTCGCCATATCTGAAGAACCATCTGAAGAAACTGAAGACGAAGATTCGCGACAAGTTCGTCGTTACGGCGATAAAGGGTATCGTGCCCGACGAGAATCTTGTGTGCTCGGAGTATTTCCATCATGTCTATGGGGTGCCATACGAGAACATTGCCTGCATAGGCGGACCGTCGCACGCCGAGGAGGTGGCTATGGAACGGCTGTCGTATCTCACCGTTGGATGTGCCGACCTCGACAAGGCGCAGGCGTTTACCGACATATTGGCAAGCAATTTCATCAAGACGAAAATCAGTTCCGATGTCATTGGCATCGAATACGCTTCGGTTTTGAAGAACGTCTACGCCATAGCGGCGGGCGTTTGCAGCGGCCTGAAATACGGAGACAACTTTCAGGCGGTGCTCATCTCCAACGCGATACAGGAGATGTACAGGTTCTTGCAGAGCGTGCATCCCATAGAACGGAGCGTGATAGATTCGGTTTACTTGGGCGACCTGCTTGTAACGGGCTACTCGAACTTTTCCCGCAACCGCACGTTCGGTACGATGATAGGCAAGGGTTACAACGTGAAGGCGGCGCAGATAGAGATGGAAATGATTGCCGAGGGATATTTCGGAACGAAGTGTATGAAGGAAATCAACCGCCGGATGCACGTGAATATGCCGATTCTCGATGCCGTTTATAATATTCTCTACGAGCGGATTAGTCCACAGATAGAGATAAAACTGCTTACCGACAGCTTCCGTTGACGTGGAGAAATCCATGCGGAATGCTTACAATGATATATATATAAGAATAAAATAGTTTTTAATTTGTAGATATGAAGAATATTAGTTTAGACATCACAAAGGCTGCTCAGTTCCTTGATGAGGGCGTTATCGCAGCTTATGAGCCGGCAGTTAAGGCTGCTCAGGAGGCTCTTGAAAACGGTACTTGCCCCGGAAATGATTTCCTCGGATGGCTTCATCTGCCATCAAGCATCACTCCGGAATTCCTCGATGAGGTGCAGGCTGTAGCCAACACACTGCGCGAGAAGTGCGAGGTTGTGGTTGTTGCAGGTATCGGCGGTAGCTATCTCGGTGCCCGTGCGGTTATCGAGGCACTTGGCAATTCATTCGCTTGGCTCGTTGGCGACAAGAAGAATCCAACCATTCTCTTCGCAGGTAACAACATCGGTGAGGACTACCTGTCGGAGCTGACAACCTATTTGAAGAACAAGAAGTTCGGTGTTATCAATATCTCTAAGTCGGGAACGACAACCGAGACAGCCCTTACTTTCCGCTTGTTGAAGAAGCAATGCGAGGAGCAGATGGGCAAAGAGACTGCTAAGGATGTTATCGTTGCAGTTACAGACGCTAAGAAGGGTGCTGCAAGAACGTGTGCAGACAAGGAAGGCTACAAGTCTTTCATAATCCCGGACAATGTGGGTGGCCGTTTCTCAGTACTCACTCCGGTTGGATTGCTGCCTATCGCGTGCGCCGGTTACGATATCAAGGCACTCGTAGAGGGTGCTCAGAGCATGGAGAAAGCGTGTGGAAAGGATGTTCCTTTTGCTGAGAATATCGCCGCACAGTATGCTGCCGTGCGCAACGGACTCTACGACAAGGCCGGCAAGAAGATTGAAATCATGGTGAACTATCAGCCGAAACTGCATTACATCAGTGAGTGGTGGAAGCAGCTCTACGGAGAGAGCGAGGGTAAGGATAATAAGGGCATCTTCCCTGCATCATGCGATTTCACAACCGACTTGCACTCAATGGGTCAGTGGATTCAGGAAGGCGAGCGCACAATCTTCGAGACTGTGATAAGCGTTGAGAAGCCAAATTCAACTCTGCTGTTCCCGAACGACGATGAGAACCTCGACGGATTGAACTTCCTCGCAGGCAAGCGCGTTGACGAAGTGAACAAGATGGCTGAGTTGGGAACACGTCTCGCTCACGTAGACGGTGGCGTTCCGAATATCCGCATCAGCGTTCCGGAACTCAGCGAGTATTATATCGGCCAGATGATTTACTTCTTCGAGATTGCTTGTGGCATCAGCGGCAATGTGCTGGGCGTTAATCCGTTCAACCAGCCGGGTGTTGAGGCTTACAAGAAGAATATGTTTGCGCTGCTCAACAAGCCCGGTTATGAGGCTGAGAGCAAGGCAATACAGGAAAGACTCGCATCAGAGGCATAAAAATACACATGAAACCGTAGACTTCGTATGGGAGGATTCTGCCCTAAGAAGCCTGCGGTTTCTGTTTTATATATCCGTTTAATACGCTTACAGTTGCCACTTAATACACTTGCGATTCCTATTTTATATAATTATTTTAACTGCATGAAAAAGAGTTTTCCCACAATTATACAAAAGTACCTTGACGATAACGGCTTTGAGAAATTTGAGCCGAAAGTAGCACTTTTCGATATGGACGGTGTTCTTTTAGACTCAATGCCCAATCATTCCGTGGCCTGGCAGAAGTCAATGAAGAAGTTCGGACTTACCATGACGGCCGAAGATGCATACGCGACGGAAGGCCAGCGAGGTGTGGACACAATCCGTATAATGGTGAAAGAGCAGTTGGGAAAGGACATCAGCGAGGCCGAAGCGCAGGAAATGTATGACGAGAAGACGCATGAGTTCGGCTTGATGCCCACGGCTAAGGTTATGCGTGGCGTGAAACCGTTGATGAGAAAGATGCAGAAAAGCGGTTTGAGGATAGGGGTTGTAACGGGAAGCGGTCAGAGACCGTTGATAAAACGAATCTTGGAAGACTTCAAAGGCCTTGTGGATGAAGATAAGGTTGTTACCGCATACGACGTGAAACGAGGCAAACCGGCCCCCGACCCATATCTCATGGGGTTGGAAATGTTTGGAGATATGAAGCCGTGGAACGCGATTGTCATTGAAAACGCGCCTCTCGGAGTGCGTGCCGGAGTGGCCGCGAAAATCTTTACCGTAGGTGTCAATACCGGACCTTTGCCCGATGAGGCTCTTGCCAACGAAGGTGCTAATCTCGTTTTCACTTCTATGAGTGAGTTTGGAGCGGCTTGGAAAGAGCTTGTTCCGCCGGCAAATGTGTTTGAAGAAGCCTGGAATGCGAAGTGTCAGGAAATCATGGACTACATGGAAAGGTTCAAGCGGAGGCCTTCCAAGCACCGCGTCGAAGACCATCTGATGCTGAATTGGATTAAGTATAATAAGAAAATGAAGGCTCGCGGCAATATGCCGGAGAACCGAATAGAGAAGTTTGAAAAACTGCTGGAACTCGCCAATAAGTATAGGAAGGTGAATCAGAACGCCTATATGCATATTGACGAAAGACCGATGTTGTGGGATGAAGATAGCCAGGATTAAGCATTTCCTGAATGTAGGGATATGGAAAATCGCCGAAGACGACAAAAAACGCCCGTCGCTCTTCTTGCTCGATTGCATCCGTAAGTTCTATCTTGCGGTACGATTCTTCATTGAGCGCGGCCATTTCAACTATGCCTCATCGCTCGCTTTCAGCACCATGCTCGCCATCGTACCCGTTGCCGCCGTGATCTTTGCTGTGGCGCGAGGCTTCGGACTTGACGATTACATTGAGCAATCCCTGCGTACCGCCCTTGAAAGCCAGCCTCAGGCAGCTACCGCCATCATCGATTTCGCACAGTCATACCTCGCACATGCCAAAAGCGGAATCATCATCGGAATCGGCTTGGTATTCATGCTTTACAGCGTCCTGTCGCTTATCAATAACGTCGAGATAGTCTTCAATGACATCTGGCAGGTGAAAGAGAAACGTTCGCCGGCACGAGTCATCATCGACTATACGGCTCTGTTGTTTTTCGTTCCTGTCGGAATAATCATTATTTCCGGCTTCAACATCTTTATATATACCATCGCCCGACATTTTGAGGCCTACTTCCTGCTCAGTTCCGCCACCCGTTTCTTCATCAAACTGCTTACTTTCGTACTCATGTCGGGAGTCTTCACGAGCCTTTATGTCTTCATGCCAAACACGAAAGTGAAGTTCTCTAAGGCCGTCGTACCGGGTACCATCGCCGGCGTAGCCATGCTCCTCTTGCAGTTCTTCTACATCCACAGCCAAATATTCCTCACCAGCTATAATGCCATTTACGGCTCATTCGCAGCTCTGCCACTGTTCATGCTCTGGATACTCGCCTCTTGGTATATATGCCTTTTCTGTGCCGAACTGAGCTATATGAACCAGTACATGGATCATTACGCGTTCCTCGTCAGTACCGAAGACCTGAGCCACGAGCGCCGTCTCGCCATGAGTGCAGTCTTGCTGAGTGCTATCTGCCGCCGTTTCGCCGACGGGCAACGCCCCTACACGGCTATGGAACTGGCCGAGATAACAGGCATTCCGATTCGTATTACGAAAGATTTGCTGTATGTTCTCATAGCGGTAAACCTCATAACCGAGAACAGCGGAAGCACCAACGAGCAGGAAACGATGTTCCAGCCGGCTCAGGACATCGCCAATATCACTGTGGGCAAGATGGTGGAACTTTTAGAAATATATTCGCATAAAAAAACGCGGAGCATAGATTTCCATGTCCGCGATTATGTTTCTCCCGACATTCTTGAGGCCATTTGCGCCTCACGCGAAACTTATTTAGATGCTCTCAAGGATGTGCCGATAAAGAATCTTACTAATTTCTGAAACCTCGTTACAACGTGATTTCTCCACTGCCGAAACAGCGGTGGTGCTCTTCGTCATAGACAACGCAGAACTGACCGGGTGCCACACCGTGTATTTCCTTTTCACCATGCACCGTGTATGTGCCGTCGTCGTTGCGTTCCATGCGCGCCGCATAGCAGTCGGGCGTGTGCCTTATTTTGAATGTTACGCTCTCCATAGCCACCTCCTCGGTCAGGAAATGAAAGTCGTGCACCTTAAAATCTTTCTTGTATGCCGTCTTAGGGTCGTAGCCTTTGCTTACGTAAAGAACGTTTTCCGTTACGTCTTTCTTCACGACAAACCACGGTCCGCCGCCGAAACCGAGTCCGCGACGCTGACCTATCGTGTGAAACCAAAGCCCCTTGTGCTCACCAATCACCTTTCCCGTCTCCAGCTCAACCACCTTGCCGGGACGTTCGCCTAAATAGCGGCGGATATAGTCGTTGTAATTGATTTTTCCGAGGAAACAGATGCCCTGCGAATCTTTGCGTTTCGCGTTTATCAGATGCTCGCGTTCGGCAATCTCGCGCACCTCGTCCTTCATGTAATGACCTATCGGAAACAATGCTTTCTGTAGTTGCCAATCGTATATCTGCGCTAAGAAATCGGTCTGGTCCTTCACCGGGTCGGGGCTTGTTGTGAGCCATTTCTTCCCGTCTATCCATTCCGTCTGCGCATAATGTCCCGTGGCTATGAGGTCGTAGTCCTTGCCCGCCTTCTCGTGGAAGGCTCCGAACTTAATCAGACGGTTGCACATCACGTCGGGGTTGGGCGTGAATCCGGCTTTCACCTTGTCCATCGTGTATTGCGTTACCTGCTCCCAGTACTCCCTGTGGCAGTCGATGACCTGCAATTTGCAGCCATACCGTGCCGCCACGGCAGTAGCCATCTCCAGGTCTTCCTCGCTCGAGCAATCCCATTCCTCCTGCTCCTCCGGTCCGATTTTTATGTAGAAGCAGTCGGGATGCAGCCCCAATCGTGCAAACTCATATACCACCACCGAGCTGTCTACGCCTCCTGAGAGCAGCACGGCAATCTTCTTGTCCTTTATTTCTTCGATGTTCATCAGATTTTTTCTTTATTAATAGCAGACGGAATAAGGCAAACCAGCATCCTCTGATTTGCCGTTCGCAATTCCCCGCCATTGGGGTTAATCAAACACAAAGTTACGAAAAACTTTGGATATAACGCACCGAACGTGCTGCCAATCTTTTCATTGTAACGCTCCCATAAGCCAAGTCGCATAGTACTATGGCACAATACCGGAGTATTTGGGCTTTAGTACCGGAGTAATTTGGGCTTAGTACTCGAGTAATTCAGGCCTGATTACTTGAGTATTTTGGCTTTAGTACCAGAGTATTTCGGGCTTTGGTACTGATTGTTGGTAAGTCAGTTTTCACAATGCGTGGTCTGCCCTGCAAAACTATTGTCTGAATTTCCGAACTCCTGTCTACTGACTACTCCATTCTCCAAGCACCTCTTGCGATGTTATCTTCGTAGCCTCTTTCTTCGACAGAATCCTGCTCCAGCCCACGCGTTGACTTGTACCGGCTCCTTCGCCGCGGTTGTTGTATTCCATATATCGCACTATTCCCTCGGCAGCCGGGTCGTGATAGTCCTTCCAGTTGCGCCATCCCTCGGCCACGATGTGCCTGCCCAGCGTGCAGTTCATGAACAAAGTGTGTGCGTATGCGCGCCAGGGGCGGCCGAGATACACCTTAGTGATGCCGGCGTCGGCGGTCAGTCGGCAGTTGTTGAAGATGTAGCCGTACTTCACATTCTGCGGCGTCGAGGCTGCGGTAATGAATGAATCCGCCTTGCTGTGGATGTCGCAGTTCTCAAACCATGCCGTGGCCGGGCCGAAGATAAAGTCGGTTGTGCCGTCGATATAGCAGTCCTTGAAAAGCAGCCGCGTGCCTGCCACACCGGTATATACAGTGTCTTGATTGCCGAGGAAACGGCAGTTTATGAACTTCAGGCGGTCGCCCTCCGTGTGCAAAGCCACTGCCTGACCGAGTTTCTCGGCGTTGTTTTCTATCGTGATGTCGCGGAATGTGATGTCGCTACCCTCCACTTTCACGGTGAACGTGCGGAAAGTGCCCATCGGCTTGCCCGTTTCCGAGCTCTTGATGTTGGCGTGGTCGTCGTAGGTGATGATGGTGTTGTCGCGGCTTTCGCCTATGATTTCGATGTTGGTGAGCCATGACGGCACGATGACTTTCTCCTTGTAAGTGCCTTTCTTCACGAATATCACCTTGCGGTATTCCATGAACGCGCGGCACACCTCAACGGCTTCGCCCACTGTGCGGAACTCCCCGCTGCCATCGCGGGCCACTACGAGCGTGTCGGTATTGTCATATTTGCCTCTTGCATTAGCGGCTATTGCCATGACAAGCAATAGCATCAGTACGGTTGTCTTTCTCATTTTTATAGTAGTTTGGTTCTTTAGTTCAGGATGATTAAGGTGAGGCCGGCGACTGTTCGCTATACTTTCGCGGCATAATCGGCGCCACACCTTGTTATATATAAGCGAAAAGGAGATTCCGCCGACCGCTAATTGGTCTGCGAAACCTCCTTTATATCTTCTATTTTCGATAGGTTGTCGATGATTTCCTGCACATCTTCGCGGTCGTGTACACGTATCTCCACCGTGCCATCGAATATGCCGTTGTCGGTCGTGATGGTGATTTTGTGGATGTAGATGTCAAGCTGTTCGGACAGCACCTGCGATATTTCGAGCAGCATTCCCTTGCGGTCTATGCCGCGGATGCGTATCATCGCCTCGAAGTTAAGCAGCTTGTGCATCGACCATTTAGCATCGAGAATCCTGTTGCCGAAACCCGTCTTGAGTCTTGCCGCCACCGGACAGGCGCGGTTGTGTATCTCCACATGACCCCTGTTGTCGATATATCCCAATATGTCGTCGCCCGGAATGCAGTGGCAACACTTTGGGAACACAAACTGGTTGATGTTGTTTTCGGATATGTAGATGGGCTTCTTCTTGTTGAAATCCTTGTCAACCGTGAAGAATTCCTGCGTGCTTTCCTCGTTTTCTAATTGCTTTTTCTTGTCATGGCCGATGAAAGGCACGTATTTGAGCCAGCTCTTCGACTTTTGTTTTTTCTTGTTCTTGTTGTTCTGCACCACCTCAAGGTCCTTATCTCCGAGCGTAATCTTTTTTTCTCCAAGTGCGAGAAAGAGGTTTTCGGGTTTCTGGATGTTGTGCGTGTCGCATATTTTGTCGAGCACGGAACTTTTCATTTCCAGCCCGTTCTGCTTCAGCCAGTCGGCGAAAATCTCCTCGCCCTGCTTCTGAATCTCCCTGCCGTTTCGCCTTAGAATGGCCTGAATCTTCGTCTTTGCCTTTGCCGTCGACACGAAATTAATCCATGACGGCTGCACAAACTGCGCCTTTGAAGTCAGAATCTCCACCTGATCGCCGCTCTGGAGCTTGTAGCTCAGCGGCACGAGCTTGTGGTTTATCTTCGCGCCGATGCAGTGGCTGCCCACGAACGTGTGTATTTGGAATGCGAAATCGAGCGCGGTGCTGCCCGATGGCATCGACTTTATCTCGCCTTTTGGCGTAAATACGTATATCTCCGAGGCGAAAAGGTTCAGCTTTATGGCATCGAGGAAGTCCATCGCGTCGGGTTGCGGGTCATCGAGAATCTCCTTTATGGTCTTCAGCCACTCGCCCAGTTCGCCCTCGTCCTCGGTAATCTCGTCGCCGTCCTTGTATTTCCAGTGCGCCGCGAAGCCCTGCTCGGCTATCTCGTTCATGCGCTCGGAGCGTATCTGCACTTCTATCCAGCGGCCTTGCTTCGACATCAGCGTAACGTGCAGAGCCTGATAGCCGTTTGTCTTAGGGTGGTTCACCCAGTCGCGCAGGCGGTCGGGATGGCTGTTATAGATTTTGTTGATGGCGTTGTAGATGTTGAAGCAGTTGTCGATTTCCTCTTCCGGCGACTTTGGCTCGAAGATAATGCGCACGGCGAGAATGTCGTAGACTTCCGCGAACGATACGTGTTTGTTCTGAATCTTGCACCAGATGGAGTAGGGACTCTTCACCCTCGCCTTCAGTTCGTATTTGTAGCCCAACTCGTCGAGCTTGGCGCGTATCGGCTCGGTGAACTCCTTGAACAGCGTTTCGCGCGACATCTGTGTCGATTCCAGCTTCTTGCAGATGGATTTGTACTCCTCCGGGTGCTCATAGCGGAAGCTGAGGTCTTCGAGTTCGGTCTTTATCTTGTTCAGTCCGAAGCGGTTTGCCAATGGCGCATATATGTAGAGGGTTTCTCCGGCAATCTTGTATTGCTTGTTGGCAGGCTGCGATTGCAGTGTGCGCATATTGTGCAGGCGGTCGCAAATCTTTATCAGGATTACGCGAATGTCGTTGCTCATGGTGAGCAGGAGCTTCTTGAAGTTCTCCGCCTGACCCGATGCGCGCTCGCCGAAGATGCCTCCGCTGATTTTCGTAAGGCCGTCGACGATTTGCGCAATCTTCGCGCCGAAGATGTTTTCTATATCTTCCGTGGTGTAGTCGGTGTCCTCAACGACGTCGTGTAGCAATGCTGCGCAGATGCTTGTAGAGCCGAGTCCTATCTCCTCGCAGGCTATCTGGGCCACGGCGATAGGGTGCATGATGTATGGCTCGCCCGAAAGCCGGCGCACTCCCTTATGTGCCTGTCGCGCGAAGTTGAAGGCTTTGGTTATCAGGTCAACCTTCTTGCGATGGCGTGATGATGTGTATGTGTCCAAAAGGTGCTGGAATTGCTCGTCAACTTTCTTCTCCCAGTCTATCTGCTCTACCTCTTTCTTGTTCTTGTCGTTGCTCATGACGTTCACCCTTCCTATATGATTGTTGCCACGTTCTTATTTAACAGCTTTTCCTTTATTATATAAATAAGATGTGTTTATTGCTATTTCACTTTCAGACTCTTGCCTGCCCGGATGTTGTCGCCTTTGATGTTGTTCAGCTTGCGCAACTTCTCTACGGTGGTGTTGTTCTTCTTTGCAATCTCAATCAGCGTCTGTCCTTTCTCCACTTTTACGTTGGTGGGCGCTGAAGGCTTCTTTTTTGAGCCTCTTGCCGGCGTGTTTCCTCTGCCGTTTTTGCCTGCGCTTTTGCTTTGACCGTGGCTTGACGGCCTGCTGACGGATGTGTTCCGGCCTGCCGAACTGCCTCTTTCAGAATCTTTGGCGATGCTGACTACATTGCGTTTGGCTATGAACTGATTTGCGTTGAAGTTGTATATAGAGTCCTCATTGTCGATGAATGTTCCGATATACGATACCGGCAGGCGTATTGCCGAGGCTTTCGTGTTGCCGTTGATGATGTTCCGGCGATACTGCGGGTTCAGTTCTTTAAGCTGGTCGAGGTCTATTCCCAACACGGACGCAATCTGTTCAAAATGCACGTCTTTTTTGACAATCACCGTATCGCACTTTGCCGGCAGCGTGGTCTCCATCGGACAGATGTTGTGATCGCAGTAGTAGTTCATCACATAGTTTGTCGCGATGAACATTGGAACATATCCTCGCGTTTCCCTCGGCAGATAATTGTAAATCTTCCAGTAGTCGGTCTCGCCGCCGGCACGATGTATCGCCTTGTTCACACGCTCCGGACCGCAGTTGTAGGCGGCTATCACAAGCGTCCAGTCGCCGTATATCTTGTATAAATCCCTGAGCAGGCGGGCAGCCGCGTAGGATGATTTCTCAGGGTCGCGACGCTCATCCACCAATGAATTTATCTCAAGGTTGTAATGCTTTGCCGTCTCCAGCATGAGCTGCCACAAACCAGTCGCGCCCGCTCTCGACACCGCATTGGGGTTCAGTCCCGACTCTATTATTGGCAGGTATTTCAGTTCCAGAGGCAGGCCGTAGCTCTCTAATGCCTGCTCGAAGATTGGTATATAGAAGTTGGATGCGCCCAACAGGAATCTCACCTGCTTGCGGCCGCGCTTCGTATATCTGTCGATGAACGTCCTGACAGCCTCGTTGAACGGCATCTCCATCGCCGTAGGCATTCGTCTCATGCGTTCGATTATCGTCTCGTCATCGGTTTCCGGGTCATAGTTCATCATGTTGCAGTCGTCGCTCTCGCGCAGATACATCTTTGAATGGTATAGTGCCAGCAGGCTGTCCACTTCCAAAGTGAATTGCTGCGGTACGACAATCTCCTCGCGCTCGCCCCTCTCGTTGGTTACAACCTCATACTGTTCATATTGCGCCTGTGCCGTGCCGAGGCTGCAAAGTGCTGTGAATAATGTGATTATCTTTCTTCCGATGCTCATAAATCATTAAGTTGTTTGTTTGCCGACGCGCTCCTCTCAGAAGCTGAGACTGCATCCCACGCCGATGGCCGACGACTTCACCGGGTTGCGTGACGACTGGTCGTTGATGATGGTTGGTGCCACGCGCAGGCTCAGGTCGTCCGAAATGTCAAACTCCGACAGCGAGGCATCAACGTAAGCGTCGATTACCGACAGTGCATAAACGCCAATCAGCGCGAACACACTCAAGTCGCGCCACTTGCGGTAACGGTCTTTTCGCTTGCGGAATATCTCCTGATAATGCGCCTTATTGCTCTCGTTGATGGTTGTGCCGAGGTGCAGGAAGTCGTTGTAGCTCTGCGTGTTCGGATCGTTATCCATCAGGTCGACGTATGCCTGGGAGTAGTCGTGATACATCTGGCCGTTCCATGACAGCGCATAGAGGCATCCTACGAATCCGCCATAGAATATCGGCAGCTTCCAATACTTGCGGTTATAAATCTGTCCCGCACCAGGCAGCACTATTGCCAGCCACATGGCACGCTTCGGATTGGGCCGCCACGTGTTCCAGTCGCGCTTTTTCTTTGCCGGCACACTGTCGGTTATGACCACTGACGTGGCAATGGTGTCCATTTCCGGAACTATCAGCGGCGGCGCGATGAAAGTAGAGTCCACCTCCTGCATGGCCGGAATCGTGTCCTGACGCACGTCTTGCGACATTGCGGGCATCATGCCCGCAAACACCAGCACAGCCACTGCCTGTATCCGTCTTAATATGTTTCTTATACTGTCGTTCACTGTTTCGTTACGATTTCAGCTTGTCGAAAACGTTCATTATGTGTTCCAAATCTTCCTCCGACGAGAACGGTATGCTGATTTTTCCCTTGCCGTTGGCGTTGTAGGTCATCTGAATCTTCGTGTCGAAGAATTTTGAGAGATGACTCTTCAGCATATTAAACTCCTCCGGCAGCTTGGCCTTTGCCGAGATTTTCTTCTTTGCCGACTGAATGTCTTCACCGCTGTTCAGTTGGTGGCACATCTCCTCTACCTTGCGCACCGAGTATCCGTTCTTGCTGATTTCCTTGAACAGTTTCAACTGCAACGACGGACTGGCGAGTGAAAGCAATGCGCGCGCGTGTCCCATATCTATCTCCTTCTTCTGCAAGGCCATCTGCACCTGAGCAGGAAGTTTCAGCAGTCGCAGATAGTTGGCTATCGCGGCGCGGCTCTTGCCCACGCGTTCCGCCACCTTTTCCTGCGTCATCCCGCTTTTCTCTAACAGGTGCTCGTAGGCGAGTGCAATTTCGATGGCGTTCAGGTCTTCGCGCTGAATGTTCTCCACGAGGGCCATTTCCATCACGTTCTCGTCCTTGATGGTGCGTATATAAGCCGGTATCGCTTGTAATCCCGCAAGTTGCGAGGCCCTCCAACGGCGCTCTCCTGCAATGATTTGGAAGCGCTCATCGTCAATCTGACGCAGCGTGATAGGCTGCACGATGCCAATCTGACGGATGCTGTTGGCCAGTTCCTCAAGTGCCACGGGGTCGAACTCCCGGCGCGGCTGGTTAGGATTGGCCTCGATATGGCTTATCGCCACCTCGTTTATCGTGGAACTGCCCTGCGTGCTTACGTTGTCTGTCGAGATAAGAGCGTCCAGACCGCGGCCCAGGGCGTTTGTCTTTGCGTTACGGTTGTATTTCTTGTGTACTGCCATTTCAACTGTTCTTGTTTATAATTTCCTTTGCGAGTGCCAGATGGTTTTTTGCTCCCGTAGAGTCGGCATCATAGAGAATCACGGGCAATCCGTGGCTCGGGCTTTCGCTCAGTTTCACGTTTCGCTGTATGATGGTCTTGAAAACGAGTTCCTGGAAGTGGCGCTTCACCTCGTCGTAAATCTGGTTTGCAAGGCGCAGGCGCGAGTCGAACATCGTCAGGAGGAATCCCTCTATTTCCAATTGCGGGTTCAGCTTTGTCTTGATAATCTTGATTGTACTCAGCAGTTTGCTGATTCCCTCGATGGCGAAATACTCGCACTGTACGGGGATGAGTACCGAGTTGGCCGCCGTCAGGGCGTTCACGGTAATCAGTCCGAGCGACGGACTGCAGTCTATAATGATGTAATCGTAGTCGTCGCGCACGGGGGCGAGCAACTCGTTCAATACTTTTTCGCGGTTTTCCAGGTTCAGCATCTCAATCTCAGCACCTACGAGATTGATGTGGCTGGGAACAATGTCAAGTCCGTCAATGTCTGTTGTGTAGATGGCGTCGCGAATGTCGGCGTGGTCAATGATGCACTCATACAGAGAGCAGTCAATGTCCTTGATGTCCACACCCAGTCCGCTCGACGCGTTGGCCTGAGGGTCTGCGTCTACGATAAGTACGCTTTTCTCTAATGTGGCAAGGGAAGCTGCGAGGTTTATCGACGTGGTCGTTTTTCCGACACCGCCTTTTTGGTTGGCTACTGCTATAATCTTTCCCATGTTTTAATCCTTTTCTTTTATGAAAAATTAGATTGCAAAGTTACGAATTTTATTCGACATAATAGTAAAATAAACTTTTTTTCTCATTTGCTGTTTATTTTAGGATACAGGAGAAAGAAGACTGGAGTTCAGACAATAGCCTTGTATGGCCGTCGACATTTATGTCGGTATAGTCTGAACTTCTGTCTTCTGTCTCCTGTCTTCTTTTTAGAAAAATCTTTACAATATGCTCTCTCAGAATTAAATATTTTCAATCAAGCTCTCTCTTGCTTTCAAAAACGCGAAAATACGGCTTTTTAGGAGGTTCTGTGTTAAAGTACTGATAATCAGGTGGTTACTTCGTTGTTTGCTGAAAAAGCCCGTTTTAGAACGCATTTTAGACCTCGTTACATTGCAACGGAGGCCGTTTTGTATTGCAACGGAGCCACTTTTGGGCTTCAACGGAGCCTCCGTTGCGCTCCAAAACGGCCTGAAACGGACTCTAAAAGTGCCACTTTTGAAAGCTAATAAACGTTAAATTGGCCAAAAATGCCATTTTTTCGTGTTTTCAGAGACATCAAATTTTGACGAAAAATGGGTCGATTTTTTTCTAACGGAGGCACTTTTGGAATTTTGAGTTACGAATTTTGAGTTTTGAGTTGGGATTTTTGAGGTCGGAAAATCATCAAAAATGAGTAACGGGACCTATATTTAACACTCGTTAGCACGAGAGAATCGATTTTTGAAAGGGGTAAATTTGGTAAATAATATTTACAATCTCACACCCTCATAACCTCTAACCCCATGACCTCACGACCTTAAATAATTCTCCCCATAATGCTCACATCTGATTATTTTTGGTTAAATTTGCAACTTAAATAGAATATTTTACTGATTTGAATATGGAAAATAACAGACCGTTGATACTCATATCAAACGATGACGGCTATCATTCCGGGGGCTTGCGCTATCTTGTGGAGTTCCTGCGCGACTTCGCCGACATAGTGGTTTGCGCTCCTGAGTCGGCTCGCTCGGGCTTCTCGTGCGCCTTTTCTGCCGGTACGCCGCTCTATCTGAAGCGCAGAAATACTATCGAGGGTATAGAATTGTGGTCGTGTACGGGTACGCCGGTCGACTGCGTAAAGATTGCTCTCGACCAAATAATACCCAATCGTCGGCCCGACCTCATCATAGGCGGCATTAACCACGGCGACAACTCTACGGTGAACAATCATTATAGCGGTACGATGGGTGTGGCTATGGAAGGCTGCATGAAGTATATCCCCTCGATAGCGTTCAGCAGTTGCAACTATAATCCGGATGCTGACCTTTCGCATCTGCGCCATTATGTGCGGCTCATCACAAAACGTGTGATTGCCGAGGGGCTGCCAAAGGGTGTTTGTCTGAATGTGAATTTTCCCGATACAGACTCGTTTAAGGGTCTAAAAGTGTGTCGAATGGGGTTTGGAAGTTGGATAAATGAGGTTATTCGCAGGCAACATCCGCATAAATACAACTATTATTGGATGACGGGCGAATATTGCGACGATGAGCCTGGAGCCACGGATAACGACCGTTGGGCATTGGCTAATGGTTACGTGTCGGTAACTCCCACTCTCATGGATGTTACGGCATACGAGATGTTGGATAAGATGAAGTCGTGGGAAGAGACGGAAAGTGAAGAGTGAAGAGGGAAGAACGAAGAATCAAATACCAATAGAGAGTATTGTCTGAACTCCTATTCACATTCAGACAAACACCCTTTGGC
>URER01000024.1 GCA_900547005.1 uncultured Prevotella sp. | reverse complement strand
ATGACTGCAAAGATAACATTTTTTATTTATACCCACACCTTTTTGCTACTGAGCCGCTAATTGCACACAAATATAACGCGAGACATTGCATCTGACATTATTTCGCACCAATAACAAAAAAGGAGTTAAGACTACATAACGTTTGTCTTAACTCCTTTTTTATCTGATTTATAGTTTTGGTCTCACCTTAACACACTACTTCTCGTCCGGAACAGCAAACTTATCACCTGTCTGTTTCACAAGTGCCCTGCGTGCAGCGTCTGTATATCCGGGACGCTCCACACGTGCGCCGAGACCGGTAGAAGTACGTTTGAATGTACCGTCGGCATTGACCGGCTTAACCGCCATATCGTTGTAGCGAACAATAAGATATGTGGCAAGCTGCTTCCAACGCGCCAACATTTGGGCTGCTTTCTCGTTACTGTAATCGTTCAGATATTTCAACGCAGCGGCTTTGTCGTTTGCATAAAGTTGCGAAGCATGGTCTTCTATTTGCTTTTGCTCCACGAAATAACTCTGCTCCAACGAGTCGCGCACCTCTTTCAGTGCCGGGAACATCTGGGAATAGCGCGGATAAACCATATTGCTGACCCAGTTGCATACCCAATAAGCGTTCTTATCCGAGAACGTAACAGCATCTGCACCGGGCGTATTATAACATTCCGGCTGAATGGTGTTACCGCAATATATCGGCGTGTATGCCACCATATTGCCGTCGTCATTGCCAAACCACAGTACGCCACCTATTTCACGAGGTAGCCACGAACGCATCTGCGACACATAACTGAAGGCTGTCTGCTGAGTGGAAGTAGGACGCTCGTTAAAGTATTTCTTGCCATCTACCTCAAAATAAAGCGGTGTAGGACGGTAAGGGGAATCCCACAAGCCCTGCGCAATATCCTGATCGAGTGAAAGTGGAGTGCCCTCGTAATGGTCGCGCATACAAGCCTCAACCTCCTGCACGCTCACCTTATGGTCTGGAACTATCCACAACGGCATATCCTCAGCATTCGGGTCCTTGCCCAACGCCCACGGCAGATAGCGGTCGAAGCCTTTGTCGAAATGACGGAAGAATGCCCAAACGCGCGCGTCGCAGAAACGACGGCCTCCGAAATCTGGCTTCGCGTATGTCTCTTTCCATGAGAAATCAGTGTCCTTGCCATCGAACCAACCTTTAGAACGGGCAAACTTCACAACATCTTTAGAGTAGATGACGTTCTTCTTGTCCTTCATATTGAACTTGCCGATACGGCTTTGGTTGGCATGGGCACATATTGCGTTATCGGGAATACGCATCGCAACCCACACTACACCTTTAGATCCCGGGCCCTTACCCATCATTTCCATAATCCAAGCCTCGTTGGGATCGCAGATGGTGAAGGTCTCTCCCTCACTGTTATAACCGTAGGTTTCAGCCAAAGTGGTCATCACAGAGATTGCCTCCCGTGCGGTCTTGGAACGCTGAAGGGCGATATAGATAAGGCTGCCGTAGTCGAGAATGCCGGTTGAGTCTACCATCTCTTCACGTCCGCCGTATGTGGTCTCACCGATTGTTACTTGGTATTCATTGATGTTTCCTATCACGTTGTATGTCTCTGGGGCTTCCGGAATCTCACCGTGATATTCCTTTGTGTCCCAGTCGATTACCTTGCGCATCTCACCCTTTGCGTGTTTAGCGGCGGGATAATGGCATAATCCGATGAACATACCATAGTCGTCGGCGTTGTATGTGCATATCACCGAGCCGTCTTTAGACGCAGCTTTGCCTACGATAAAGTTAGTACAAGCCTCTGAACTGACAAAAAACGTAATGGAAAAGAATAATAAAAACAGTTTCTTCATAGCAGTTTATTTTATAGTTATCAAGCGAACGAGAAACACAAGTCGGTTTCTTCGTTCGCTTTTTAGTATTATTAAATTTGCTTTCAACAGTTATTCCGTAACAGTCTTAGCAAGCCTTGAAGCTCATATCAAGTCCTTTGACAGAATGTGTGAGGGCACCTACTGACACAAAATCAACACCTTGCTCGGCATAACTGCGGATGGTCTCGAAAGTGATTCCACCACTCGACTCGGTCTCATATCTGCCAGCAATGATATCAACAGCCTTTTTTGTGTCCTCAACAGTGAAGTTATCAAGCATGATACGGTCTACGCCTCCACACTCCAACACTTGATTAAGCTCGTCGAAGTTGCGCACCTCAATCTCGATTTTCAGGTCAAGGCCTTTCTGCTTGAGGTATTCATGGCAGCGGTTAATAGCATTAGGAATGCCTCCGGCGAAGTCGATATGGTTGTCTTTGAGCAATATCATATCGAAAAGTCCGATACGATGGTTAGTTCCTCCGCCAATCTTCACGGCCTGCTTCTCAAGCATACGCAATCCTGGAGTTGTCTTTCGGGTGTCGAGGACACGGGTTTTCGTGCCTTTAAGCAATTCAACATACTTGCCGGTCATAGTCGCGATGCCACTCATGCGCTGCATGATGTTAAGCATCAAACGCTCGGTCTGCAACAAGGAACGTATCTTTCCCGTAACAATCATGGCGATGTCTCCCTTCTTAACGGGTGTTCCGTCGCCCATAAGTACCTCTACCTGCATCTCAGGGTCGAAGCGCGCAAATACTTTCTTCGCCACTTCCACACCGGCAAGTATTCCATCTTCCTTTATGAGAAGATGTGATTTTCCCATTGCATTTTCGGGTATACAACACAAAGTTGTATGGTCTCCATCGCCAATATCCTCAGAGAAAGCGAGGTCTATCAGCTTGTCTTCCAATTCGTTTACACTCAACATATTAGCTTATTATTTATAAATGCCTGTAAAATTCCGTCTTCTGTATATCTCAACTCTATCGTTCCACCAAGCCATTCTGTCATAGGCAGTTCTTCCGTGAACGTGTAATAGTTGACGACACGGCCATCCTCTATCTCTACAACGCCCTGCGAAAGCGTGGTTTCACCTTTCTTTATATAGTGCGCCCCTACCCTTCTCATATTCTTATTGCCTACGTAGTGGTCTTGAAGGCAACCTGTCGCCAGATGGCTTATCTGTGAGTTCCGGGCGTTTAATCACTCGACGCTCCGACAAACGCGGTGCATTTACGGGTCTTCCCTGCCTGATATTCGCCGGTTTGTCAATTGATTGCTCATGCGTATCAATATCCTTAACAGGAGTTGAAGGCCTGTTTGTCTTCAATTCGGGTGCAACATTCATCACTCCGGGACCATTCTCCGTTTTGACAGAGTCGGTTTTTGCCTTCGAATCTACGGACTCTTTGGTGTGTATTCTCAAGAGTTGGATGTCGGAAACAAACAGGAGCTTCAGCGTTGACGAAGGATTATTAATGCCTCTGCTGAAAAGCATATAGCCTTTCACTTCTTTTATTCCCACCCGCTTGGTGTCGGCAATAGTAATGGATTGTCGCATATTGCTACTCACACGCTGATACTGGGAAGCAATACTGTCGTTGGCAAACTTAACTGTCAATAATACGACAGCATCACGAGAGCCTTCCTGCACTATATATTGTGTCTGGAAACTCAACTGCAAACGGTCGCCCTTATGGAATGCTGTGTCAGCCTTAAAGGCAAAAGAACTCTTGTTGTAAGGCTCATCAGCCATCAACAGCAATGCTCTGTCGCCGGTCCAGACATCGGCAGAGTCGCCATTGGCAGTCAAAATTCGTCTATAACCAGCATCACCGCCAGTTCCCATAGCAGAAGACTCACTCTGCAAACGCTCGGAAAGTGCCTCATACATATCGTGCATTCGTTCGGTATGGCGCATATAATACTTTAGAGAACTTTCAAATTGCGCTTCCGTAACGCCATGTTCTTTTAGTACCGCCAACTTATAAGCCTGTTGTCTGACAGCCATTGACTCTGTGTTCTGACCGGCATTGGCATTGAGTTCTGCCATAGACATGGCGATATGGTAATCATAGAGTATAGCCTCCATGTCACCTGGCTGTATATAATCCGACGGAACAGAGGGCTTACACGAAAACATCAGTATAGCCGTAAATGCAGCAAAAATATATGTAAGTAATCGCTTCATAGCCCTTTCCTTCTTATTTGTTTTCATCAGAAGACGTTGTCGTTGTATCTTTATGCGACAAATCAGCATCAAGCCGTTTGCGGAAGAATAACAACATTGTTATCACTCCCACAGAAATACAAGCATCAGCAAAGTTGAATATCGGCGAGAAGAACACGAAATGTTCTCCACCCCAGAAAGGAATCCAATCAGGTAAGATAGTATTTATAATGGGGAAATAAAACATATCCACCACCTTACCCATAAGAATTGGCGCATAACCGGCACCAAAATCTGTCAAGACAGAAGCGGAATAAAACGTTGATTCCGTAAATATCTGTCCATAAAACAAGGAATCAAAGATGTTGCCCACAGCACCGGCCCATATCATAGCCACAACTGCGAGGTAGCCGTAACCGACTTTTTCCTTTATTAGACGTAAAAGATACCACGCGATAGCTATGACAGCAACGATACGGAACAGACTGAGAAACATCTTGCTTCCCAGTTCCATTCCCCACGCCATACCATTGTTCTCAATGAACTTGATAAGAAACCAATCGGCTATTCTTATCTCTTCACCAAGACACATATTAAGTTTTACCGTTATCTTTATCACCTGATCGATGACAAGAAGCACGGCAATAATAATGGAGACATACGCTCCCCTGCCTATTTTCATTTTCTATTTTTTCCTTGCATTCTTCGATGCCACGCTAAGGGTGGCATGAGGAACAGCACGCAGGCGCTCCTTTGGAATCAGCTCGCCCGTAATGCGGTCTATTCCGTATGTTTTATTCTTTATGCGTACAAGGGCAGCTTCGAGTCCCTGGATGAACTTTTGCTGGCGTTGTGCCATCTGCACGAGTTCTTCCTTAGTCTGCGTTGAGCTGCCTTCCTCTAACGCTTTATATGTTGGTGAAGTATCATCAACATCGTTTGAATCCTGATTCATGAGTACTCGCATAGTTGCTGCATAGTCCTCACGCGTATTCTTCAACTTCTCATTAATAATAACGCGGAACTCTTCAAGCTCCTCATCATTGTAACGTGTTTTCTCTGCCATATTTAGATATTAATTGGTTCAACAATTCTTGTAAAGATTACGCTTTATCAACCTGTATATTGAGCGTAAACTCATCGAACGGAGTTTCTACACCTCCGTTATCGGCAAGCTCAATGCTATCGGCAAGCACCTGCGTCTTAATGTAATCAGCATAGCTTTCCAACGCGGTTGCCACCTGGTCATTAGGCGTTATGGTTACATTTATACGGTCTATAATCTCGAAACCGTTCTTCTTTCGGATATTTTGGACACGGTTTATCAACTCGCGTGCCATACCTTCATTACGCAATTCATCTGTAAGTTCGACCTCAAGCGCAACGGTCAAGTTGCCCTCGTTAGCCACAAGCCATCCCGGAATATCCTCGCTGATAATCTCAACATCGGCTAAATCAACCGTAACATCTTGTCCTTCAACATTCAAGACTATAGAGCCAGTAGCTTCAAAGTCTGCAATTTGCTCTTTCTCAAGGGCTGTCATCTGTGCTGCGATGCCCTTCATAAGCTTTCCAAACTTCTTACCCATAGTGCGGAAGTTACACTTCACCTTCTTAACGAGTATGCCGGAGCCTTCCACAAAATCAAGTTCCTTAACATTAACCTCATTCAAGATAAGTGCCTTTACAGCCTCAATATGTCGCTTCTGCTCTGCATCCACGGCCGGAATCATTATCTTCTGTAACGGCTGACGAACCTTAATATTCACCTTACGACGCAAAGCAAGCACCATAGATGTTATATCCTGCGCCATCTTCATACGCTTTTCAAGGTCTTCATCAATGCAAGCAGCATCACATTCCGGATATTTCTCAAGATGAACACTAAGCATCTCACCACCGAGATCTTTATAAAGACGGTCTGAGAAGAACGGGGCAAACGGCGCAAGCAGTTTGGAAACCGTCATCAAACAAGTATAAAGTGTTTGATAAGCGCTTAACTTATCTTCGCTCATCTCCTTGCCCCAGAAGCGGTTACGGCTCAAACGAACATACCAGTTAGACAAGTTATCATTGACAAATGTCTCTATCAAGCGGCCGGCACGTGTTGGATCGTACGATGCGAGTTCCTTGTCAACCTTCGTTATAAGGGTGTGCAGACAAGAAAGTATCCAGCGGTCAATCTCCGGACGCTTTGAGAACTCAACCTGTTCGGCCTCAGTATCGAAGCCATCGACATTAGCATAAAGCGCGAAGAATGAATATGTATTATACAATGTTCCAAAGAACTTGCTAAGTGTTTCTTTCACTCCAAGCGGGTCAAATTTAAGATTATCCCACGGCTCCGAGTTTGTCATCATGTAGAAGCGAACCGGGTCTGCCCCATACTTCTCCATCATCTCAAACGGGTCTATCACATTTCCCACGTGCTTACTCATCTTGTTGCCTTTTGAATCGAGCACAAGACCGGAAGAGATAACGTTTTTGAAAGCCACAGAATCGAACACCATAGTAGCTATGGCGTGCAATGTGAAGAACCATCCGCGTGTCTGGTCAACGCCCTCGTTGATGAAATCAGCCGGGAAAGCAAGTCCCTTGTCTATCGCATCACGGTTCTCGAACGGATAGTGTATCTGTGCGTATGGCATCGAACCACTATCAAACCAAACATCGATGAGGTCGGCTTCGCGTTTCATTGCCTTACCACTGTCGCTTACGAGTATTATATCATCCACGTATGGACGGTGCAAATCTATCTTGTCGTAGTTCTCCTGCGAGTAGTCGCCCGGCACAAATCCTTTATCCTTAAGCGGATTAGATGCCATGACACCGGCTTTGACAGACTTCTCTATCTCATTGTAAAGTTCTTCGAGAGACGATATGCAGATTTCATCACCATCCTCATTGCGCCATATCGGCAGCGGAGTTCCCCAGAAACGTGAGCGCGAGAGATTCCAGTCATTAAGATTCTCCAGCCAGTTTCCGAAGCGTCCGGTACCCGTACTTTCAGGCTGCCAGTTGATAGTCTTATTGAGCTCTACCATACGCGCCTTCATGGCTGTAGAACGGATGAACCAAGAATCGAGCGGATAATAAAGCACCGGCTTGTCAGTTCGCCAGCAATGCGGATAGTTGTGCACGTGCTTTTCTATCTTCCAAGCCGTACCTTCCTGCTTCATTTCCATACAGATAACTATGTTAAGGTCTTCCGCCTTGCTTGCAGCCTTCTCGTCATAGCCATTCACATTGAACTTCGGGTCGTAGGCGTTCTTCACGTAATCGCCTGCGTGACGACCATACAGAGCCTTATCTACACAAGCCGACACGAAGTTATCATCAAGTTCTTCTATCTCGTAATACTTGCCTTCAAGGTCTACCATCGGGCGTGTCTCACCTTTCTTATTTATAAGGAAAAGCGACGGTATATTGGCATCGCGTGCCACCTTAGCATCATCTGCACCAAATGTCGGAGCGATATGAACAATACCCGTACCGTCTTCGGTTGTAACATAGTCGCCGAGGATAACGCGGAAAGCACACTCCTCCATCTCAACAAACTTATCCTTGCCATTCTCTCCATCGAAAACTTTCTCAGGATGAGCCTCAGCGTATGCCTTGATAAAGTCTGCTGCGTTCTCGTCAACCTTTGCAGAAGGCTTCACCCACGGCATCAGTTGTTTGTATTTCATGCCTTCAAGGTCTGTTCCCTTATAATGGGCGATGACCTTATAAGGTACAAACTTATCACCTTTATTATATTCCGGCAATTCTTCGCCGTCGGTTATCTTACCTTCCGGAGCAAGATATGCGTTGATGCGGGCTTCCGCCATCACTACCGTTATCTTCTCACCATTATACGGATTGTATGTTCTTACGGCCACATAGTCAATTTTCGGACCAACACACAGTGCAGTATTAGATCCGAGTGTCCACGGAGTGGTTGTCCAAGCAGCGAAGTAAGGCTTGCCCCATGCGGTAAGCAATGAGGTAACAGCATCGTTCTTATCTGTATCGATAGCAAACAATGCCGTAGCAGTCGTGTCTTTTACGTCTCGATAGCAACCGGGCTGATTAAGCTCGTGGCTTGAAAGTCCGGTACCCGCAGCAGGAGAATATGGCTGTATTGTATATCCTTTATAGAGCAATCCTTTATCGTAAAGCTGACGAAGCAACCACCAAAGGGTCTCTATATATTTATTGTCGTATGTAATATACGGATGGTCAAGGTCTACAAAATAGCCCATTGTCTCTGTCATTTTACGCCACTCGGCCGTAAACTTCATAACATTCTCACGACATTTGCGGTTATAATCACCTACGGAAATATATTTCTTCGACTCTTTATTATCTATATCTGCCTTCGTTATGCCTAATTCTTTCTCCACGCCAAGTTCCACAGGCAGTCCGTGAGTATCCCAACCGGCCTTACGGAAAACCTGACAGCCCTTCATCGTCTTATATCTATTGAATGTGTCTTTGATAGAACGGGCAAGCACATGGTGAATACCGGGGTGTCCGTTTGCCGAAGGAGGTCCTTCAAAGAATACGAACTGTGGACACCCTTCACGCTCATCTATACTTTTATGGAAGATGTCATTCTTCTTCCAATCAGCTAAAACCTCATTGTTTATAGCGGTCATACTAAGACCATTATGTTCGGCAAACTTCTTAGCCATAATTTCTCTGCGTTTATGCGTTTATATTTAATAAGGTGCAAAGATAAGAAATTAATTCCATATAGCGATATATTAAGTATTAAAAATAATTTACCAAGAAACGTGCTTTCCTACAAGATATTCTGCATTTTCACATTTTCACGAGAAGTGCATATAAAAGAAAAGGTCGTAAACTAAGCGTTTACGACCTTTTCTATAAAGTATTTGTGAATGCGAACATCATCATTCAGTTCGGGATGGAAAGCCGTAACTAACTGCTTTCCTTGTCTCGCCGCGACAATATGTCCATCAATCTCAGCCAAGACCGAACAGTCATCGCTCAACACCTTATTTATATATGGGGCACGGATAAACGTCATCGGAACATCATCTCCTACTCCCTCGACAACCGATTCGGTATAGAAACTACCAAGCTGACGACCATAAGCGTTGCGACTCACCTCTACATTCATGGTTGCCAGACGCTTAACATCCGGCTCTCCCACCACGTTTTCGGCAAGGATGATTAGTCCGGCACAGGTTCCGAACACAGGTAACCCTTCGTTGATTGCCTTGCGTATCGGCTCAAAAAGACCCAATTCATGCAGGAGTTTTATCTGAGTTGTGCTCTCGCCTCCAGGAATTATCAGTCCATCCTTATGCTGATTCCAATCTGAAAGCTGGCGCACCTCGAACGTTTCAACGCCGAGACGCGCAAGCATCTGTTCATGTTCTATGAACGCACCTTGTAAAGCTAATACTGCGATTTTCATCACCTTACTTTCCACGTTCAGCCATGAGCAACTCTATTTCCTGCTCATTGATTCCGACCATAGCCTCACCGAGGTCTTCTGAAAGCTCGGCAATCATCTTAGCATCAGTATAGTTGGTTACCGCCTTCACGATAGCAGCAGCGCGCTTTGCCGGATTCCCGCTCTTGAAGATACCGGAACCAACGAATACGCCTTCTGCTCCGAGCTGCATCATAAGAGCTGCGTCGGCCGGGGTAGCCACACCACCTGCTGCGAAGTTCACAACCGGCAGCTTTCCGTTGTCGTGTACATACTTCACAAGGTCGTAAGGTGCCTGCATCTGCTTTGCTGCCTCGAACAGCTCATCTTCGCTCATGCTTGTCAGACGACGCATCTCGCTCTGCATCATTCTCATGTGACGGACAGCCTGAACAACATCACCTGTTCCCGGCTCGCCCTTTGTACGAATCATTGTTGCGCCTTCGGCGATACGACGGAGTGCCTCGCTGAGGTTCTTTGCACCGCAAACGAACGGAACATCAAACTCGTTCTTGTTGATATGATAAACATCATCGGCCGGAGAAAGCACCTCGCTCTCGTCGATATAGTCAATCTCGATAGCCTGAAGAATCTGCGCCTCTGCAAAATGACCGATACGGCACTTTGCCATTACCGGAATAGAAACTGCTTCCTGAATACCCTTAATCATCTTCGGATCACTCATACGTGATACGCCACCTGCTGCACGGATGTCGGCAGGAATGCGCTCCAGTGCCATAACGGCGCACGCACCGGCAGCCTCAGCAATACGGGCCTGCTCCGGAGTTGTAACGTCCATGATAACACCGCCCTTCAACATCTGGGCGAGATTTCTGTTCAATGTTTGTCTGTTTTCTGTCATTGTTGTATTTATTTATTGAGATTTATATTTTCTAAGGAGACGGGAGTTTTTAAAGGAGACAGGAGACGGGAGTTCAGGAGTTCAGACAACAGCTTTGTTGCTAATGAATTCTTCACTCTTCATTCTTCATTTAAAAGACTCTTCATCCTGTTGGAACTCTCCCCCTTGGGGGAGTCGGAGGGGGCTTTTCCTGAAACTACTTGGAGCAATCCCTCTCATCTTCTTAAAGAATTTGGCGAAGTGTGCCTGCGACGAGAAGCCGAACTCGTATGCAATCTCCTGAACGGTCTTGTCCGTCGTCATGAGTGCAGTCTCTATCCTACCCACAAGATACTCGTCAATGATATTCTTGGGCGACTTGCCGGCAATGCGCCGCGTAACCTGGGCAAGATAACGGCTGCTTACATTCAGGCAGTCGGCATAGAACGCCACATCACTGTTAGTCATATAGTGCTCAGACACGGCTTCGGTGAACTCGCTGTACAGTTCGCTACTTCGGCCGCTTATACCCGAAAGGCGCGCCGTCTGCTGCACCATATATCTGCGGGCATCATCCACCGCCTTTTCTATTGTCTCGCCACGGCTCAGAAACACCGCTATCGTAGAAGCCAAAGAGTTGCCCAATCCATGCGAATGGGCCTCATCGGTTATCAGCACCTCGCGGCATCCGAAGGCTTTCAAATCGTCTTTCGCCACCCGCATATCGTCTTCTGTGTTTATCTGCCTACGAAGAATATACTCCGCATCGTGTTTCTTAACGATTACAAGTGAGCAAAGAGGCAGAAGCCGATGCTTCACTTGCGACAGCACATCCTCGGACATCAGTTCGTCGCCGAGACTCGAAAACACCACCGGGTCGTAAACTATCTGCGAAGGTTTATACTTAAGCAGTGCCGTCGTTACGGCAGCTATCACATCCACCCGCCTTATCATTCCGATTTTCACCACCTGTGGCTGAATATCGTTGATGATGGCTTCTATCTGTCCCAGCACTATCTCTGCGGGAATATCATAAAACTGCTGTATTCCGAGAGTATTCTGAACGGTTATCGACGTGATTGCCGACACGGCATAACCGCCAAGGGCTGATATAGCCTTAATATCAGCCTGCACACCAGAACCTCCTGTACTGTCCGAACCGGTTATTGTCAATATAGGATTAACCAATTCCATTTCCCGACTGCAAAGAAACGAAAAAATAATAAAATAAGAAAAGTTTGTTCCCGTTTTGACAACAAAAACACCACTTTATACAAACGTTTTACAAATCAGAAACATTCTGTTTGCATACAGTAAACCGATAAAGAGTTCTTCCGTTTTGGCGGTATCGGGAACCTTACAGAAACAGAAATCGGCCATTAGGATTATAAACTCCTAATGACCAATATACATTGTGAATTGCATTAGCATCAAGACTATTCTGCAAGTCTGCCGATAAGATACGGCAGAGCCTTCTCGAATTTCACACCATACCAATGTTCCTTGTCCCCCAAAGTCTGACGTATCGTCTCCACGACAAAGTCAGCCGCTATCGAAGCAGCCTCCATGACACTCTTGCCTCGCATCATGGCACCGGCAAACGACGATGAATAGACATCGCCCGTACCGTGCATGGAGACATCTATGCGCTCCGTGAAATAATAGTCCACCTTCTCTCCGTCATAGCAGGCAACACCCAGTTTACCTTCCTCCAGACTAACACCCGTCAGCACAACATTCTTCACGCCGAAGGCAGCAAGTTCTTTCAGCACATCCTCTACAAAATCCTGTGAATATCCACTATCCACATACGGCCTGTCAAGGAGCAGTAGAGCCTCCGTCATGTTCGGAAGAATGACATCAACACCTTTTATCAGCTTGCGCATCTCCATAGGAAAGTCGTCGTCGAAGCCGGCATATAGCTTTCCGTTGTCTCCCATCACCGGGTCTATGATACGCAACGCACCAGGACGAGCCACCTCGTCCATTATCTTCATAATATAAGGTATCTGCGTCTTCGACACATATCCAGTATAGAAAGCGTCAAAGTCTATGCTCTCCTTCTTCCACTGCGCGAGGATTAACGGCATCTCGTCCGTCAAGTCGCAGAACGTCCAGGCAGAGAACCCTGCTGTATGATTGGAAAGCACAGAGCTCGGCAGTATTGCAGTCTCCACGCCACAAGCGGAGATGACCGGCAGTGCTACTGTGAGAGAACACTGGCCGACACATGAAATGTCCTGAATAGTAAGTAATCTTTTATCCATTCTTATTATACGGTTATATTGTTATACAGTTGAAACAGATGCGCTCAGACCTTTTAAGTACAAACAGCGTGCAAAGGTACTGAAAATATTGTTTGCGCCACCCAAAGTCACCAATTATTTTATATTACGCAGCCCACCCGATACTCAGACATATTTTAACAAACATCTCCCGCCTCTTATTTTGTAAAATTTATTTACCAAAAACGGCACTTCAGAAAGGAAGTCCTTGCGTACTAACGAATGTTAAATATAGGTCTCGTTACTCATTTTTACCGTTTTTCCGACCTCAAAAATCCCAACTCAAAACACAAAATTCGTAACTCAAAATTCCAAAAGTGCCTCCGTTAGAAAAAAATCGGGCCGATTTTTGTCGAAATCCGACGTCTCGGAAAACAATGAAAAATGACAATTCTGAGCTATTTAACGTTTGTTAGCTTTCAAAAGTGGCACTTTTAGAGTGCGTTTTAGGCCGTTTTGGAGTGCAACGGGATAGGTTTTGAAGCCCAACGGAGCCTCCGTTGGCGTCTAACGGAGGCTCCGTTGCAATATAATGAGGGCCAAAATGCGTTCCAAAAGGACTAAAATCGAAATAAAACAAGATAAGTCTTTGATTATCAAACCTTTAAGCCAAAATCATCTAAAAAGCCGTATTTTTGCATTTTTGAAAGCGAGAGAGAGTTTGATTGAAAATACACGAGTTTTAGAGGGGATAGTTGTAAAGATTTTTGACAGTCAAAAAGAGAAGAGATAGAGGAGATGTTGCACTTGCAGATTGACTCTATACAATTTTCGTAAACCACCCAAAACTTTCCATTTAGTGCAGTTTAGGCGTATAAAAACTTTCCATTTAGTGTAGTTTACAACCTAAGAAAATGCCGTAAGCAACATCTTTACCCACAACGGTATACTTTATAAAAACATATAAATTTTGACGGCCTTTTTCCGTGTCTCAATATTATTTCGTAAATTTGCACGATATTTTGAATAAAAGAATAATCTATATAAAATTATGAGTAGACAAACAGAAAAAATCAAGGAGCTTATCGCCAAACGCGAGCAGGCTCGCCTCGGAGGAGGAGAGAAAGCCATCGACAAACAGCACCAGCGCGGCAAATACACAGCGCGCGAACGCATTGAGATGCTCGTAGACGAAGGCTCTTTCGAGGAGTACGATATGTTCAAACTCCACCGTTGCCACAACTTCGGCATGGAGAAGAAGCAGTATCTGGGCGACGGTGTGGTATGCGGTAGCGCAACCATCGACGGTCGTCTGGTTTATGTTTCGGCACAGGACTTTACCGTGAACGGCGGTTCTCTGTCTGAGACTATGGCACAGAAGATTTGTAAGGTGATGGATATGGCCGTACAGAACGGTGCTCCGATGATCTGCATGAACGACTCGGGTGGTGCCCGTATTCAAGAGGGTATCTGCTCACTCGCCGGATATGGTGAGATTTTCGAACGTAACATCCTCGCTTCGGGCGTTATCCCGCAGATTTCAGGAATATTTGGTCCATGTGCCGGCGGTGCGGTTTACTCCCCTGCTCTCACCGACTTCATCCTCATGATGGAGAACACTTCATATATGTTCCTTACAGGTCCGAAAGTCGTTAAGACCGTAACGGGCGAGGACATCGATGCAGAACATCTCGGCGGCGCATCGGTACACGCATCCAAGAGCGGTGTTACATCATTCACAGCGAAGACCGAGGAGGAAGCTATGGAGATGATTAAGACTCTGCTGAGCTATATCCCGTCTAACAATATGGAGGAGGCTCCACGCGTAGAATGCACCGACCCGATAGACCGCAAGGAAGACTTGCTC
Source organism: uncultured Prevotella sp. (assembly GCA_900547005.1). Taxonomy (GTDB): domain Bacteria; phylum Bacteroidota; class Bacteroidia; order Bacteroidales; family Bacteroidaceae; genus Prevotella. The sequence goes on along the minus strand of URER01000024.1, from coordinate 22,269 downwards.
AACGAAATCATACCTGATGATCCGAACAAGGCATACGATATGTATAAGGTAATCACCGCGCTGACCGACAATGGTGAGTTCTTCGAGGTGCAGCCTAAGTTCGCAAAGAACATCATCGTGGGCTTCGCACGCTTCAACGGACAGAGCGTTGGTATCGTAGCCAACCAGCCTTCAGCTTACGCCGGTGTGCTCGATGCAAACGCAAGCCGTAAGGGTGCGCGCTTCGTCCGTTTCTGCGATGCATTCAACATTCCTATCGTTTCGCTCGTAGACGTACCGGGCTTCTTGCCGGGAACAGGTCAGGAGTATAACGCGGTCATCCTCCACGGTGCTCAGTTACTTTATGCTTACGGTGAAGCTACCGTTCCTAAGATTACCATCACACTGCGTAAGAGCTACGGTGGAAGCCACATCGTTATGGGTTGCAAGCAGTTGCGTGCTGACCTTAACTTTGCTTGGCCGTCGTCAGAGATTGCCGTTATGGGTGCGAGCGGTGCCGTTGCAGTGCTCTGCGCAAGAGAGGCTAAGGCCAAGAAGGAGGCCGGCGAAGATGTTAAGGCATTCCTCGCAGAAAAAGAGGAAGAATATTCAGACCTCTTCGCAAATCCATATCAGGCTGCACAGTACGGCTACATCGACGATGTTATCGAGCCGCGCAACACACGTTTCCGCATCTGTCGCGGTCTGGCCCAGCTCGCAAGCAAGAAGCAGAGCCTTCCGGCAAAGAAGCACGGCTGTATGCCTATGTAATCATTGTCAAAGTTAAAGTAAAAGAACATGGCAAGTACAGACAAGAATATTTATGCCGCTATTGCCCTCGCACTGCATGAGTTCAAGGGCAATAACGTGCACGACAAGGAACCGGGCATCATCACCATAAAGCCGAAAGCGACTTTGTGGAATGCCAAATTCCAAGTAATGACCCCAAAACCGTAAAAGAGATGAAAGAGTATAAATATACAATCGACGGAAAAGAATACAAGGTTGCCATAGGCGACATTGTTGAGAACGTTGCCGAAGTAACCGTCAACGGCGAACAGTTCAAGGTAGAAATGGAGCCGGAGGCTGAACCGGAGAAGAAGAAGGTGGTTCTCGGACAGCCGGCAGCAGACTCAGCAAGCGACTCAGATGCGACAGCTTCGGCAGCAAACGTGAACACGGCAAATGCCGTTAAGGCTCCGCTGCCTGGTGTAATCACTTCTATCGAAGTGGCTTTAGGTCAGGAAGTGAGCGCGGGCGACACCGTGGTAGTACTCGAAGCCATGAAGATGGCTAACAATATCGAGGCCGAGAAGAGCGGTAAGGTTACAGCCATCTGCGTGAAGCAGGGCGAAAGCGTCATGGAAGATGCTCCTTTGGTCGTTATCGAGTAAAGATTTGCGGTACATAAACCGCATACATAATATAAAAAAAGAGGATACATCGCAATTGCGTGTATCCTCTTTTTTATACTAACCAATAAAATATCGGAAGTAGAACCATATTATAACGTGTTGCCTTCCTTTGGAAATACAACTGTCGGATTAAAGGTCTTAGCCTCCTCAAAGTCCATCATGGCGTAAGAGATGATTATGACCGTATCGCCCACTTGAACCTTGCGGGCAGCCGCTCCGTTCAGACAAATACAGCCCGAGCCACGCTCACCTTTTATAATATAGGTCTCGAAGCGTTCCCCGTTGTTGTTGTCGACAATCTGAACCTTCTCCCCTGCTATCATGTTTGCAGCGTCAAGGAGGTCTTCGTCTATCGTAATGCTGCCCATATAGTTAAGGTTGGCCTCTGTCACCGTAACACAATGCAGCTTGCTTTTCAATACCTCTATGAACATTTCTCTTATTCTTTATATTTTATATGGTCGATAAGTCTTATCGGTGTCTTGCCGCAATATACCGTTATACAACCTACCACGTAATTGCTTTCATCCCATGATGCAACGGTCTGTAGGGTGTTTCCGTCGACAATCTCGAAGTATTCAACTTCCAATCCGTCCACGGCGTTAATCTCATCCACCACCTTATCGTGCGTCTCAGCAACACTGTGTTTCTGGGAATAAGCCACGCTGGCTTTGAGCGATTTGTATATCTGCGGGGCGATGGCACGCTCATCGGGCGCAAGAAGAGTGTTACGACTGCTCTTTGCCACGCCGTCGGCATCGCGAATAATATCACATTCAACAATGTTTATATCCATTCCGATATGCTTCACAAGCTGTTTCACTACGGCAATCTGCTGCCAGTCTTTCTCTCCGAAATAAGCGTTTGTAGGACGAACGATATAGAACAGGCGACTGACAACCTGACATACTCCATTGAAATGTCCCGGACGACGCGCGCCTTCCATGACCGTACTTACAGGAGGGAACTCAAATTGACGGTTATCCGGTATTGGATACATTTCCTCCACAGACGGAGCAAAGACATAATCGGCACCTACACTTTCAAGTAGTTTGCAATCTGCATCGAGCGTTCGCGGGTATCTGTCAAGGTCACCCTTATCATTAAACTGTGTCGGATTGAGGAATACTGACACTACGGTAACATCGTTCTCTTTTACACTACGCTCCACGAGCGAGGCGTGGCCTTCATGCAAAGCCCCCATTGTAGGCACTAAGCCAATCTTCTTACCTTCCTTGCGAACACTGAAAAGCTCGTTTTGAAGATTAACAATCTTATTGAATACTTTCATTGCGCACATTTTTTGAACGCCGGTTATATACATGACAAATGCTTCATAATGCGTTTATTAACAATAGAATATATCCCGGCATCTGCATTTTTTCGGATGCAAAGTAACAACTTTTTTATTAAAAGGACAAGAATAACTATAAAAATATGACAACAAACCCTTGTTTTCCCCAATTTAACGCACAAAAACAAGTAAATATCAACTTTTTTTCTTATCTTTGCAAATTGTTAGAAACTCGCAAAAGGAATCTGACATAATAACAAGAAAAAAGAAATGACGAAAAAAGTATTATTCATCAATCAGGAGATTACTCCATACGTTCCGGAGTCGGAAATGTCTGTCATGGGTAGCATGATGCCTCACAAAATGCAAGAAGCCGGATTCGAGATTCGTACTTTCATGCCAAAATGGGGAACAATAAACGAGCGAAGAGGACAGCTCCACGAGGTGATACGCCTGTCGGGCATGAACCTGATTATCGATAATACAGACCATCCTCTGATTATCAAAGTGGCTTCGATTCCACAGTCGCGCATACAGGTGTATTTCATCGACAACGAGGACTATTTCCAAAAGCGTAACACAACGGTGGACGAGGCCGGAGATGAATATACCGACAATGGTGAGCGTGCTATTTTCTTTGCCCGCGGCGTGTTGGAAACGGTAAAGAAGCTGCGCTGGACGCCTGACATCATTCACTGTCAGGGCTGGATGAGCGCGGTTGTTCCGTTCTATGCAAAGACCGCATACCGCGATGAGCCGCAATTTGCCAACGCAAAGATTATCACATCTCTGTTTAGCGAACAGCCGCGCGGCAACTTGGGAGCAAACTTCAAGCAATGTCTGGAATTCCGCGATGCAAAGAGTGAGTATCTGGAGAAGTACAACGAGGAGTTTGACTTCATTGAGCTCGGCAAGTTTGCCATCGACTATTCTGATGGTGTAGTGCAGACCGGAGACAACGTAAACGCAGACCTCGTGAAGTATGCGGAGGATAATGGCAAACAGGTATTGAAACATACATCAGAAGAAAACATACCAACGGAGTATTCTGACTTCTACAATAGTATTTTAGGATAAATATGAAGATTAAATTACTGGCTTCGAGCTTAATGCTTTTGGCCCTTGCTTTCGTGTCATGCGACGACAATACTGACTCTATCGGCTCTTCACTTATTGATGAGGTTGATAAAATCAATATTCAGGCCGACACGTTTGAGATTTCATCAAGAACAATAATTGCCGACTCTGTATTGGCAAGAAACATAACGGGATACCTCGGAAGGGTGAAAGATCCGGAAACCGGAGCTATCATAAACGGCGACTATATGGCGCAGTTCAATACGCTCGAAAGTTTTGAAATGCCGAAGAAAGACAGTCTCGTTACATGGCAGAAAAACCGTGAGATAATAGCAGACAGTTGTGAGATTCGTCTTTTCTTCAACAAATACTACGGAGATTCGCTCAGCCAAATGAAGCTCACCGTATATGAAATGGATAAGCCAATGCGCGAGGATACCACGTATTATTCTAATTACACGCCGTTCCCGAAACTCATACGCGAGGGAGGAATAAAGCAAAACCGCACATATACTCTCGCCGACTTCACCGAAGCGGACAGTGTAAAAAGCAACAGCAATTACGTTCCGAATATCCGCATAAGGCTGAACGACAGCTACACGGACAAAGATGGCGTGACATATAACAATTATGGTACGTATCTGATGCGCAAATATTATGAGGATCCCGAGAATTTCAGAAACTCATACAAGTTCCTTCATAATATCATGCCGGGCTTCTTCTTCAAGATGACAAGCGGACTCGGCTCAATGGCATACATCAACTCAGCACAGATATATATTCATTTCAAATACAACCAGTATGTTGAGACCAAACCCGACACGGTGATTAACACCAGCACGTCATTCACCGGAACAGAAGAGGTTCTGCAAACAACGACATTCTCAAACGACAAAGATCGTATTAAGGAGCTTGCGGCGGTTGACGACTGCACGTATCTGAAAACTCCTGCAGGATTGTTTACCGAACTGACACTGCCAGTCGAGGAGATTATGAATGGGCATGACGGAGAAACACTGAACACTGCACGCGTAGAATTGAAGCGTCTCAACAACGGAAGCAGCGACTTATATGCGCTCGACATTCCGCAGACCGTACTCATGGTTCACAAAGACAGTCTCGAAAACTTCTTCAAGGACAATAAGGTAGCCGACTATAAGACAAGCTTTATCGCAACTTACTCAAGCACAAACAACAGTTACACCTTCAACAACATTTCGGGAATGGTGAACATGATGCACAGTGAGAAGATGGCAGGCAGAGCAAGCGAAGACTGGAATAAGGTCGTATTAGTACCGGTTACTCCCGGATATTCAAGTACATCGAGCGGCGGTACTGCTTCTATCATCAAGCTGACGCACGATATGTCACTGACAAGTACCCGACTTGTTGGCGGAAGAAACAATCCGCATGAACCGATAAAGATAAGTGTAATATACAGCAAATTCAATGGCAGATAATTTCTTAGAACGCCACAGAGAAGAATACGAAGCAAGAAAGGCAGAATGGCTCCGCAAAAAGAGCCGTCTGCCCAAGATTGCCAAACGCAATATAAACAGACCTGACGACGAAGCTCTATAATCACTTCCAAGACAAATGTGCCAAAAAGGATTCCGTATGCAAAATCTGACACAGTTTCATTCTTTGGCATGACATTTGCCATCATTATTTTATGACAGAGAGATAGCTTCTGTTCCAATTCACTTGTTAAAGATAAAAAGAAAAAGGTATAGGAGGATATACAATGAATCAATTTTCCCAAAAGGTCTCAGAAATACTTTCATTCAGCAAAGAAGAGGCTGAACGTCTTGCCAGCGGACATATCGGTCCCGAACATATTCTACTTGGAATATTGAGGGAGAAAAACGGTATTGTAAAGGAAATGTTCAATGATTTGCACATAAACATAGATACTGTTAAATATAATCTGGAAGAACGCATACGCCTTCAAAGCAGCGAAGAAGCATTTTTAACAGCAGATATGTCGCTCAGCGATAAAGCCAATAACATTCTGAGACTTGCGGTTCTCGAAGCACGCATACAAAGGACTACCATTGTAGACATACATCACGTATTGTTGGCAATACTGCACGACAAAGCTGACAACGGGGCAAGAGAAGTGCTGGAAAGCAATAACCTTGACTATAATTCGGCGGCAGAGTTCTTCAGACAGAAAGCCAATACGCCAAGAAACGGTATTGGTATGCCCGAAGACGACGAGGAAGACGACGAGCTGATGTATCAGAAAGGAGCTTCCGGCAACATGAGAACATCGGAAACTGCCCACAAGAAAAATCCACAGTCGAAAACTCCGGTGCTTGACAACTTCAGCAATGACCTAACGAAAGCCGCGGAAGAAAACAAACTCGACCCTGTTGTGGGCAGAGAGCGTGAGATTTTGCGCGTAAGCGAGATTCTCGGACGCCGTAAAAAGAACAATCCGATATTAATCGGAGAACCCGGAGTCGGTAAAAGTGCCATCGTTGAAGGACTGGCACAGCTAATCGTCAAGCACCGCACATCACCGGCATTATTCAACAAGCGTGTGGTAAGCCTTGATTTAACTGCCGTCGTGGCCGGAACGAAATATCGCGGACAGTTTGAAGAACGTATTCGTGCGCTGATAAAAGAGATAGAACAGAATCCTGACATCATTGTTTTCATCGACGAGATACATACTATCATCGGTGCCGGCTCTACTCCAGGCTCTATGGATGCAGCCAATATATTGAAACCAGCGCTTGCCCGGGGAACAATACAGTGCATCGGTGCCACAACGCTCGATGAATACCGTAAGAGCATTGAGAAAGACGGAGCACTCGAAAGGCGTTTCCAAAAGGTTATCGTCGAGCCGACAACAACAGACGAAACTCTGCAAATTCTGCGCAATATTAAGGACAGGTACGAGGATCATCACCACGTTACATATACCGATGAGGCATTGGAAGCCTGCGTGAAGCTGACCAACAGATACATCACCGACCGCTTCTTCCCTGACAAGGCCATAGATGCCATAGACGAAGCCGGCTCACACATACATCTGCAAAAGATGGAAGTTCCGGCTGAAATCATCCGCCTTGAAAAGGAACTCGAAGAAGTCAAGCAGAAGAAACAGGAGGCCGTATTTGCCCAGAACTTTGAACTTGCGGCAAGTTACCGCGACAAACAGGCTGAAATAGAGAACGAAATAAACAATATAAACAGCCAATTAAAGGACAACGAAAACTCCGAACGTCCACAAATTACGGAAGACGATATTGCCGACACGGTGTCGATGATGGCGGGAATACCTGTGCAAAGGATGAAGGAATCGGAAAGCAAAAGGCTGAAAGGTATGGCTGAAGAGTTGAAAAACGATGTCGTGGCACAGGATAAAGCCATTGAGAAGATGGTGAAGGCCATACAGCGCAACCGCATCGGCCTAAAAGCTCCGAACCAACCCATCGGTGCATTCATGTTCCTCGGTCCTACCGGAGTAGGCAAGACATACCTCGCAAAGAAACTTGCGGAGTTCATGTTCGGCTCTACCGATTCTCTGATACGCATCGACATGAGCGAATATACAGAGAGCTTCAACGTATCCCGACTCGTGGGTGCACCTCCGGGATATGTCGGTTATGATGAGGGCGGTCAACTGACAGAGCGCGTTCGCCGTCACCCCTACTCCATCATTCTTCTCGACGAGATTGAGAAAGCTCACGGCAACATATACAATGTGCTGTTGCAGGTGCTTGATGAAGGCCGGCTGACAGATGGAAACGGACGGTTGGTGGACTTCCGCAACACTGTGATAATAATGACTTCAAACGCAGGTACGCGCCAACTGAAGGAGTTTGGACGTGGCGTAGGCTTCACAGCAAGCAATTACGACGGTCTTTCGCATAGTGAAAAGGATAAAGAACACGCACGCTCTATTATACAGAAAAGCCTCAGCAAGCAGTTCGCGCCGGAGTTTCTGAACCGCATCGACGAGATTATCACTTTCGACCAGCTCGACATTGAGGCCATAAAGAAGATAATCAACATAGAGCTTTGCAGCCTGTTGAAGCGCGTAGAACAACTTGGCTATCACCTCACCATCACCGACGAGGCCAAAGAGTTTGTCGCAACAAAGGGATATGACGTTCAGTTTGGAGCGCGTCCGCTAAAGCGTGCCATCCAGACATACATCGAAGACGGTCTCTGCGAGCGCATCCTCAACGACGATTTGAAAGCGGGGGCAACTATCAGCATAGGCAAGAATCCGGATAAGGAAGAACTCACGTTTTCATGAAACTATATGCACGGACCTCTCAGATGGCATAATTATATATAATGTACACATACATCTTATATATAATATTGTCCGGTTAAAAACATCTGGCTATCCATTCTGAGAAATAAATAGAAAACAGGCAAAATAATAAAGCGACTATCCTATCACAGGAAAGTCGCTTTTTCTTTTTCCAGAGTATTAAATCTTAAGGCCTCAAATGTTGTTTTCAGGATAACGATTGTAAAGGTATATAATTTTTTCATCACTCCAAAATATTTTCAACATTCTTTTACGAGAAAATCGCTGTGCGCCCACACAACCGCGAAAATTATTCACCGACATCGCAAAGAGCATTGTTTTTATTCGTTTATTAGCACTATTTTACGTAATTTTGTGGGCAAAATAAGAAACAGAAATAATATACGAAATGGCAAAGGAACTAAAAGAATTAACCAAGAGGGCTGACAACTACAGCCAGTGGTACAATGATTTGGTAGTAAAGGCCGACCTCGCTGAACAGTCGGCAGTGCGCGGTTGCATGGTAATCAAGCCCTATGGCTACGCCATTTGGGAAAAAATGCAACAGCAATTAGACAAGATGTTCAAGGAAACAGGTGCGCAGAATGCCTACTTCCCATTGCTTATCCCTAAGTCGTTCCTTTCTAAAGAGGCCGAGCACGTGGAAGGTTTTGCAAAGGAATGTGCCGTAGTAACCCACTACCGCCTTCGCGCCAAAGAAGACAAGAACGGCGTCGAGGTTGACCCGACAGCTAAATTAGAGGAAGAACTCATCATCCGCCCGACATCAGAGACCATCATCTGGAACACATACAAAAACTGGATAAACTCATGGCGCGACCTGCCATTGATGTGCAACCAATGGTGTAACGTGATGCGCTGGGAAATGCGTACCCGTCCATTCCTTCGCACAAGTGAGTTCCTTTGGCAGGAAGGCCACACGGCACACGCCACACGCGAGGAGGCCGAAGAGGAAGCAAAGAAGATGTTGCACGTATATGCAGACTTCGCCGAAAAGTGGATGGCCGTACCGGTGGTACAGGGCGTGAAGAGCGAGACCGAGCGTTTCGCCGGAGCACTCGACACCTACACCATCGAAGCCATGATGCAGGACGGCAAGGCTCTGCAAAGCGGAACAAGCCATTTCCTCGGACAGAACTTCGCGAAAGCTTTTGACGTTACATACCTCAACAAGGATAACAGGCCGGAATATGTCTGGGCTACATCATGGGGAGTATCTACGCGTCTTATCGGTGCGCTCATCATGACACACTCCGATGACAACGGACTCGTACTTCCGCCAAAACTCGCACCTATACAGGTAGTAATCATACCGATAACGAAAGGTGCCGAGCAGCTCAAAGCAATCACCGAGAAGGTTACTCCGATAATAAACGCACTGCGCGAATTGGGCATCAGCGTGAAATTCGACGATGCGGACAACAAGCGTCCGGGCTTCAAGTTCGCCGACTACGAGCTGAAGGGTGTTCCCGTGCGCCTTGTATTGGGCAACCGCGACCTTGAGAATGGTACGGTAGAGATTATGCGACGCGACACATTAGAGAAGGAGACCGTCAGCATTGATGGTATCGTCGACCGCATAAAGAACCTCCTCGACGAGATTCAGGACAACATCTTCGCCAAAGCTCTCAAGTTCAGCAACGACCACATCTACGAGTGCGACAACTACGAGGAGTTTAAGGAGAAAGTAAAGAATGGCGGTTTCTTCCTCTGCCACTGGGACGGGACTGCCGAGACCGAGGCTAAAATCAAGGAAGAGACACAGGCTACAATCCGCTGCGTGCCGTTCATGTTCGAGCAGACTCCCGGTGTTGATATGGTAAGCGGCAAGCCATCTAAATGCCGTGTACTGATTGCAAGAAGCTATTAACAGCCATTGCAAAACCTTTACGAAAGGATTTTAGCAAAAGTTCTAAATAAAAATATTATTCAAAACTCTTAAAATCGCATTTCTTTGCAGATAATCGTAAGGAAATGCGATTTACATTTCGTACCGTTACCAATATGTGGTAATAATGTTACCGAGGCCTTGTAATGCGATTACCGAAGCCTTGTAACGCGGTTACAACTATCTTGTAATCAAAACAACTCAAAATAGCTGCGTCTTTACGGGTTGAGAAAAAGATTTGGAATTTAGTCGGACTCACGTTAAATATTTGTACCTTTGCACACGAATAAATCAAGCAATGCGTAATTGCGGATTTCAAATAAATAGGAAATATTAAAGTATGAGCAGAAAGAAAAAGCCATTACCGATATTAGAACATATAACCATAACCGATGTGGCGGCAGAGGGAAAGTCGCTTGCGAGAGTGGACGACAAAGTCATATTCGTGCCTTTCACCGTGCCGGGAGATGTCGTGGATTTGCAGATAACCAAGAAAAAGCATAAGTATTGCGAGGCGCGCGTGTTGCGCTTTATAGAATATAGTAATGTACGCGCGATACCCAGATGTGAGCATTTCGGTATATGCGGTGGATGTAAGTGGCAGAACTTGCCATACGAGGAGCAGTTGAAGGCCAAGCAAAAACAGGTGTTCGACCAACTGACACGCATCGGCAAGATTGACCTGCCGGAGTTCCTGCCCATTCTCGGTTCGGTGAAACAGTTTGAATATCGCAACAAACTGGAGTTCGGTTTTTCCAATAAGCGCTGGTTGACGAACGAGCAGGTGGCCTCGGGAGAGACTTTCAGCAACATGAATGCCGTAGGATTCCATATCACGGGAGCTTTCGATAAGATTTATCCGATAGAGAAATGCCATCTCATGGACGACCTCCACAACCGCCTGCGCAACGCTATCCGCGACTATGCTTTCGAGCATGAGCTTTCGTTCTATGACCTGCGGGCACAACATGGTTTGCTGCGCGACATGATGATACGCAATTCCAACACGGGAGAGTGGATGCTGCTGATACAGTTTGGCAAGACCATCGATACCGGAAACGGGGCAGATGCCTGGGAGTTGACCGAAGAGGGACGTGGCCTGATGCAGCATATCGCCGACACATTCCCAGAGATTACCTCATTGCTTTGGGTTTATAATCCGAAATGCAACGATACGTTTGGCGACCTGCCCGTACACGTATTCAAGGGCAACGACCACATATATGAGACTATGGAAGAGTTGCGCTTCAAGGTAGGCCCCAAGAGTTTCTATCAGACCAACACCGAGCAGGCTTACCATCTCTATTGCGTGGCGCGCGACTTTGCCAATCTCACAGGCAACGAACTTGTTTACGACCTCTACACAGGCACCGGAACAATTGCCAACTTCGTGGCGCGCAAGGCTAAGAAGGTCATTGGCATTGAGTATGTGCCGGAGGCTATTGAGGACGCGAAGGTGAACAGTGAGATAAACGGAATAGACAACACACTATTCTATGCAGGCGACATGAAAGACATTCTCACGGAAGAGTTCATCTCTAAGCACGGACGGCCTGACGTAATCATCACGGACCCGCCACGTGCGGGAATGCACGAGGATGTGGTGAACACCATCTTGCAAGCCCGTCCGAAGCGGATAGTTTACGTAAGTTGCAATCCGGCGACCCAGGCTCGCGACCTTGCGCTTATGGACGCACAATATAAGGTTGCCGCTGTTCGCCCCGTGGATATGTTCCCACATACTCCGCACGTGGAAAATGTGGTTTTGCTCGAAGTCAGAGAATAAGATAATTATACATTATAATATATTATGAAGAAAATTATTACAGTTGCGTTGCTCGCCATGACGGTAATGACGGCAGGCGCACAAGAGAAGAAATCGCCGGCATGGATAAGCAATGTGAAGCTGAGCGGTTATGGTATGCTGCAATATCAGGCAAGTACACAGGAAGGCGCGAAGTCTAATTCATTTAATCTCCGTATGGCGCGTGTGTCGTTGGACGGCAGAATACTTGACGACTTCTACTGGAAAGCGCAGATTCAGTTCAACGGCAACACATCAACACTGGGCAGCAGTCCGCGCGTAGTAGACCTGTTTGCCGAGTGGCAGAAGTATGATTATTTCAAGGTGAAGCTCGGACAGTTCAAGCGTCCTTTCACTTTTGAGAATCCGATGCACCCGATAGACCAGGGCTTCATGAGCTATTCGCAGAACATCACGGCTCTTGCCGGAATGACAGACCGCACGGGTGAACACTCATCAAACGGCCGCGACTTAGGATTGCAGGTGCAGGGTGATTTCCTCAAGAATGGCGAGGGGCGCAACCTCATCCACTATCAGGTGGGCGTATTCAACGGACAGGGTATCAACACAAAGGACGTTGACCAGCAGAAAGACATCATCGGCGGTGTATGGGTAATGCCGGTACAGGGACTGCGCATCGGCGCGTTCGGATGGGTAGGCTCTTACGCACGCAAAGGCACATGGACAACGGTTGAGGCCGATGGTACTGAGACGGAGCATAACGGAACACGTAGCCTGAAAAAGCGCCGCTATGCGTTCTCTGCCGAGTATGCGGCCAACGACTGGACATTCCGCTCAGAGTATATCCACTCTACCGGTGAGGCGTTTAAGACACGCTATCAGGATGCCGACGATGCTAAGGACTGCACCCTTTCATCTAACGGAGACAAGGCCGACGGCTTCTATGCGCTCGCCATTGCGCCGATAGTAAAGAAGAAAATCCACGCTAAGGCACGCTATGACCTTTATCGTCCGAACGGAGAATGGAACAAGGCAAACACCCAGTATGAGATAGGAGTGGATTATATGTTCCATAAGAATTTCCAAATCAATGCAGAATATGCGCTCGTAAACAATCGCGCGCTCGAAAAGCACAACTATTCCGTTGTAGATGTTGAGCTTTGTTTCCGCTTCTGATAAAACAAGAAGAGATTAACTCCACATTATAAAAAAGACTTGTATGTCTTGCATTCGGCCATATTCTACGGTTGAATGCAAAGTATACAAGTCTTTTTCGTGATACCCAGCCACATGAAAAGCCTGTCAGAAACACAGTGGATTCATGCTCTGCGGTTACTCCCACCAAATTCTTTCTATTACTTTTTTTGAAAAAAACACACTATTTCAGAACACCGTATCCTTTATTTTCTTATATTTGTATAATTTTAGAAGAAACCTTATAAAATACAACTTTTATGAGTTTTGCAGCGATTGATATTAAGTATAGAGTTGCATTATGTTGTATTGCGCTATTAATGGCATTTCCCGTTTTTGCACAGTATAAGCTGCCGGGTGAGATTCCGACACCGAATGCGGCTTCTTTAGGAAAATACGGCGACACACCCGTATCATTGTACACAGGTACTCCCGATGTAAGGATTCCATTGTATGATTTCACCGTTCGCGACGTAACGATGCCTATAGCCCTCCGTTATGACGCATCCGGCTTGCTGGTGAACTCCGTTCCCGGTTGGCTCGGACACAACTGGACATTGGAGGCGGGAGGCGTAATCACCCGTACCGTACACGGGAGATATGATGAATGGCTCTATCCCAAGCAGACCCTGAACCAACTGTCATATACCCCCAAGAATTATTATCAGTCTCTGAATGTCCTGCCTCTGATGATATCCAACTCCTCAGATGACTATAGTCAGTTGAAGGAAGAATCCTTATACCAGCGTTATGATTTGGCAGCAGACGTTTTCACTTTCAATTTCATGGGGCATACGGGAAAGTTCTTCCTTGACAACAGCGGCAACTGGAAAGTGCAGTCTGACGAGAACCTTGAAATAATCTTCGACTATACAGACCCGGGCAATTTCACATCCCCTTTCATAGACAAGTATCCCAAGCAGACTGCCATAGACCGTAATCAGCCGAAAACGATAAAAGGATTCAAAATCAGGGATGCGGAGGGCACTCTGTATGAATTCGGCGGAGACATGAACGCCATAGAGTTTACGACGAATTTCTTTTACATGAGTAAGAATGAAGACAACGAGTCGTGGCACGCCATGAGCTGGTATCTTACGAAAGTGACGGACAAATACGGAAATGAATTGTTCAAATTGTCCTATGAAAGAGGAACCTATATAATACAGGCGTATAACGCCTGCGAGTATATAAGGGTTAAGGAGAGCGGCCATTTTGGTTGGTTCGGTGCATACGGCCAGGACATTTCCTCATCTAACAGCAGTTTCCCTTATGGATTCAGCATCAGTTCACCTGTGTATCCCAAGAAAATAGAGGGTACAAATGGGGTCGCAATAGAATTTATGTCCCAAAACGGCAATGTCCCGACAGAAGATATGTACAGGAGACTTTACAGAGATGCCGGCTCGACACCAGCCCTTTACAATACTTTGGCAAAGTTGGTCCGTGGATGGAATTCCGAGAGTGGGCAGTCCTCTATCGGGGCATTTTATTATCTGCAGACCACAGATGCGACCCTTTCCAAATATAAGTTCAAGCCAGCTAAAGACGATCCGTGTGACATATTTAGATATGCCCGTTCAAAGAAACTGTATTATGTCGTAATGTCCTCAAAAGCCAGTGACAACGGAAAAAACGCCAAAGGCTACAGATTCTATTACGGCTATAATGGAAGAATGCATTTGGACAGCATAAGAGTTCAAGATTATCCTGTGTTTTATACAGGCTCAATCGGAGTACACGGCAGTTACCGTTTCAAGTATGACAATTTCGACAATGTTCCTTCAGACTATCTCACGACGGCCTATGACCACTGGGGATATTATAACGGTAAGGAATACACCGCCTGGCAGATAAAGGACTACGCCGGTTTCAAGTCTACCCGCACCCCGGATTTCAATTACACGAAATTAGGTTCGCTGACGGAAATACAATATCCGACCGGCGGCGTGACGGTATTCGAGTATGAGCCGAACCGCTTCAGCAAGTGCATGACCGACAACAGGCAAAGCATGAAAGACTCAGTAGGAATTGGCGGCGGTCTCAGGATAAAGTCCATAACGGACTATGACAGGCCGGACAGGAAGAAGATGCTTGGCAGACGTACCTTTGAATATACTTACCCCGGAACAGACAAGTCGAGCGGAGAGTTGTTTGCCGCGCCAAAGTATTATTGGCCGGACTGGCAGGCCTACACCATAAGCAGCAAATCCAGATCATCCCTTACGACTTTCCGCACGACATCCATCATCCCCCTTTCAAATTCTTTCGGCCCAAGTCTTGGCTATACCTTTGTCACGGAACATGATGCTACGGGCAGAAAGACGGTATACCGCTTTTCCAACTTGTCAGATTCAGGATATAAAGACGAGCCTTTCATGATAGAGTTCATGGGCGGCAAGCCTTCACCGTATGATGAGTATTCGGAAAAAGGCTTCAAGCGGGGGAAGCTGCTGCAGCAGACTTTGTATGATGCAAATGGAAAGAAAGTCAGGTCTACGGACTATCAGTACCGCACGGACAATATAGACCGGTATTCTACCTATACTTATAACATGGGATACGTGAATAACGGCAATTCCGCTTCTTTCGGCTATTACAGCGGCGGAGTCTACAAGATGTATTATCCTAAGTTTGACATTACTGCACTGCACGATACCTTGTTTGACGGCAGCCGCAAGGCGGTCACCAATACACTGTACACAAGAAAGGACACAGTCATTAACGTAAAAAGATTCTATGACCATACGGTAGACACGCGCCTTCTGAAATCTGAAAGTACAGAACGGGGCGGCCAGTCGGAGAAAAAAGTATATTGGTATAATGACTGCGGCAACAGCCTGTACAGTGATATGTTCTGCATCAAGCCTGTGCAGGTGACTAATTATGCAAACGGTTTATATACAACGACAGACTTTACCATATATAAGCAGTTCAAGTTCAACGGCAATATGTATCAGGCTCCGGCATTGCTGACAAGAAGAAACAGCCGGAACAATACCGACACACTTCTGATTTGCAATAATTATACCTCGACAGGTGCTCTTTGGATGTATACCGAGCTTGGCAAACCTTCGACCTATATAAAATGGGGATATAATGACAATTACATAATGATGAAAGGCAATGGTTATATACCGATTTCATTTCCTGACAGTATAGTGTTTGACAGGGAAAAGTGCATTGCGAGAATACTATCTTACTCAAAAAGCTCACTTTCTGAATTTTACGGCTATGCATACGACCCGTTCCTCGGCGTCACCGCTATGGTATATCCCCGGGGCTATGTCATCAGGTATAAATACGACAGTTTCGGCAGACTTATCGGAAAATACGATGAAGACGGCAATGCCATACAGACGTATGACTATAATAATTACGAGAACTCAGAAAAGAAATAAAAGAATATGTGGAATATAAAATACTTTGCCCATTCTGTGTGTGTCTTGCTCCTGTGCCTTTTCACGCATACCGCAGGAGCGCAGAATACGGTTTCCCTGGAACACAACGGCATTAGAAGCAATGATGTCGTATATAAGCAGCAATTAGGGTATGTCGAGCCTGGGGATGCCGGCCGTGATATGTTTTGGGATTTCCGTGATGTGGATGTCCTGTGCGAAAGCTACAGGATAGAGTACTTCAAAGACACTGCCGGCGTGATAAGGGGAATAGAGCCGTATTCAATGGACAGATATATGTTTTCCGCTGACACCCTGTTCCAGACCGGTTATGAGACTCCGATACTCAAGATTGTCTATTCCCGGCCATTGATGAAGATGAAATATCCTCTTTCCTATGGTGCCCATGCTGTTTCCGACTATAAAGGCAGAGGGCTGTACTGTAACAGGAACGCCGTGGATGTCCGCGGCAATGTGAGGATAGAAGCGGACGCAACTGGAAGAATGGCGGTGTCGGACAGGGACACTTTGGACAATGTCCTGCGTGTGCATACCATCCGCACTTCATCTGTCGGAATTGAGAAAGACACGATCGTCAGGGATACGACAGACAGGCAACTTGAGATATACGACATATATCAGTGGTTCGTCCGTGGCTGGCGTTATCCGGTTTTCGAGACACACGAGATCTCATATTACCATGACTCCGCCTTGATGACTACGGACAGGATATCGTTCAGATACCTTCCCGAAATGCAGAAAAGCCTTAACGACTCCATCAATATGACGGAATTGGACAAAGATGCATCCGGGAAGGAAGCTTCACGGGATAATGTCATAAGCTATGACATAGAAGTCCGTGACGGTTCAATCAGCATTAGCTACAATCTGCGTACCGATATGCGTATTCTGGCGATAGTCTCGGATATGTCTGGAGTGGTGTACCGTCAGGCCACATTCTCAGGTCATGCCGGAGGCGACAATATGATGACCATTGATTGTGGCGGTCTGCGGCGCGGAGAATATGTCTTGTATATCAACGCCGGTGGCGAGGTACATAGTAATAAGGTAAAGATATAGGAGGCTTTCTATGATAAAGAAGACAATATCAGTTGGCATACTTGCAGCCATATCCGTTGGACTGCCTGCGCAAAGCAACACGCAAAACTATATCAAGACCGTGACAATGCTTGATGCCGGCGGTAGCGGCAAGATTACCGGGGTGGACTATTACGACGGTCTCGGCCGTCTTTCGGAGGAGGTCACGGACGGGCTTAACACCGACGGCAAGTGTGCATACATACTCCATGAGTATGACAGTGGCGGGCGTCTGTCAAAGACATGGCTTCCGGGTGTAGACGGCACGTCTCCCGATTACAGGGAACCTTCCTCTGTGGCAGCCTTGTCACAGGCCTCCAACGGCAACAACTACTATCCGTTCACACAGACCGGCTATGACGTCCTGGACAGGGAGATATCTGTCTGCGGACCGGGTGCGTCGTGGCACTGCGCTGGCAAGAAGGTAACGCGCGGCCACATCCTCAATGCCGCCGGCTCTGTCAGGAAGTACACGGCTTCTGATGGTTCCGACACTCCCGCGCAGTCAGGATATTACGCCGAGGGGGCATTGGACGGTGAGAGCGTGACCGACGAGGACGGCAAGACCGTGACAGTGTTCACCGACTTCTTCGGCCGCAAGATCCTTGAACGCCGTCCAGGCGGTGTCGACACCTATTTTGTTTATGACCTCCACGGCAACCTGCGCTTCATACTGTCTCCGATGTATCAGGACGACCCCGACATGGAGAAATACTCCTACGAATACCGTTATGACAAGCGTATGCGCCGCGTGTACTCGCGCCGTCCCGGCTGTGAGCCAGTGTGCTATTGGTATGACAAGTACAACTGCCTCGCCTTCCTGCTGGACGGTCCGCTACGCGAAGCAGGCAAGTGCCGCTTCTTCCTGTACGACAGCCGTTACCGCCTTGCCGTGCAGGGCGTCTGCAAGAACACGCCTGCAGACTGTATGTCCGCCTGTGTCAACTATACAGGCAATGGCGGTATATGTAACTCCGGCTATTCCTATGTCTCGTATTACGGTGGTGTAGAACTTGTTTCTCCCGAGATGGAGACAGTCAACTACTATGATAAGTACGACTTTTTCAACGGACCGCTTTTCCATATCTACAACAATGACTGGTTGCGTCAGATGTCTGTTCACTCCGCGCAAAATGTGGGTGGTCTTCTTACCGGCAGCGTGACGAACTCCACGGACAGTGTCCTGCTGTACAACGCCTTCTACTACAACCGTAAGGGGCATCCCGTTGATGTTCGCCGCAGCTTTCCCAACGGCAGGATGCTGTTTACGCGGACAGCATATACGTTCACGGACAAGCCACGTACTGTGACCTATGAGCTGCGTTCGTCGGACAGGGTGGACTCTGTAAAGGTGTCAAATGTCTACAGCGGTGTCAATGACGCGCTTCTATACACAGACATATCATACAATGGCGGCGAGTCCCACCGTGTGTCGTCATTTGGATACGACCTTCTCGGCCGTCCGTCATCCAAGACCCTTCCCGGCAATGCGGGAACAGTGGCATATTCCTACAACGTGCGGGGCTGGCTCACGGGCATATCGGACAAATGCTACAGTGAGGATATATACTATAACAGTGGCAACGGCACGCCTCTTTACAACGGCAATATAAGCTCGATAATATGGCGCGACAGCACGCAGACGGCGTCACGCGGCTACAAGTTCACGTATGACCAGATGAACCGCCTCACCGACGCCGTTTACGGCGAAGGCTCGTCCTTGTCCGACAATACCGACCGTTACAGCGAGCGGGGCATGACATACACCAAGAACGGCGCCCTGACAAGGCTGCTGCGCTATGGCCGGCGCAACACAGACGACTTCGGTCTTATAGACAGTCTTACCATAACGCTTGACGGTAATCGTGTGCATTCCGTTGAAGACGGCGCGGGACGCCTCGTCTATGAGAACTCGTTTGACTTCAAGCACACTCCCCCGAAGCCATACGAAAGCCCGTATGTAAATCGTGGCAGCACATATCGGTATGACGGGAACGGCCGTCTTAATTATGACCCGGACAAGCGGGTTCGGTTCTCCTATGACCTGACTGGGAATCCCAAAAGTTTTGAGTGTGGCTCCGTCCTTGAATACGTGTACAGCAGCACTGGAGAGAAGCTATGCCAGCTCTACAATTTGCTTATTTTTTTTGAGAAACCAGCCATTTCCGGCACAGATACTGGGCCAGTCAATACCACAGGGACACTACAGAGTATACTGCGGGAAACCGGCTATTCAAATATCTCAGCCCATTTGCGTTATGACCGGGATAAGAAATTGTCCCACCAATATTGTACCGATTTCAACGGTCCTTTCATTATCTCGCGTGGCATACTTGACAAGTTCCTCTTCGACGGCGGCTACTGTACGTTCAAGGACGGTCAGGCTTCATTCCATTACTACCTGCAGGACCATCTCGGCAACAACCGCGCCGTGGTCAGTGAGGATGGCACGGTGGAGCAGACCACGGAGTACTACCCGTTTGGCGGCATCTACGGAGACGTGAGCACGAATTCCGGTCTCCAGCCCTATAAGTACAACGGCAAGGAGTTTGACCATTATCTTGGTCTTGACCTATACGACTATGGCGCACGTCTGTATGACCCGGCACTTGTAGTGTGGACGGGTGTAGATCCATTAGCTGAGAAATATGGAGATGTCAGCCCGTATGCGTATTGTCATAATAATCCAGTAAACCGCATAGATTATAAGGGACTTTATGATTTTGAAAATATATGTGGTTATACGGATTATCCTGTTATTGCAGTATTCCAAAGTAATAGAGATAAAACACTTGAGTATGATTATCAAATAGCAAAAGAAATGGGAATGCCAATTTTTGTCGTTGATAATATTGGTGATTTTAAAGATGCTTTGGATGATTTAGCTCTAAAAGGGTCTACGTTTCAGACTATAGCATTAAATAGCCATGGGTCTTACGGGAAGTTTAACATAGGCGATGATACCATTGACATGACAACAGATTTATCTTCTTTGCGTGAAAAATTAGAAGGGAGAACAGTATTTGTTGGAGCTTGTAATGTTGGAGATTCCTATGGATGTTTTATGGTAGAAGGATTAGCAGAACAGACCTCGTCAACAGTTGTTGCAGCGTGTCATAAAATAAGTGCAGGATATAGATACGATGGGGGAGATGGGTTGAATTATTATGAAGGGGAATTCCCATATATAATGCTTCCTTCTGTGTTAAAAGGAAATAAATATATTTTGTCAGAGAGTGGCTCGGAGTCAAAAAGTGTTAGAAATGTCACTATAGACAAGAGGGCAGGGATAAGTTGGGAAGGCTATTATTTTGATAACTATGGAATTTTTAACAATAAATTCAGATGGGCATATTAAAATTTTTGTATAGTGTTTGTGTTATAGCAATAGTTGTGGGATGCCAGAGAAAACCGTCTATTGCTAATCAACATTTAATGATTTGTGGAAAACGATCCGAAAAGGTTGACAATTCTTCTTGGATAAAATCACTTTGTCTTGATACTTCTTTATTTAAAAAGTATCAGACATTTGATGAATTTGATATGAAAGGTGTCGGAATACCTCTAAAAGATCCTTATGTATTAGTAAGGAAAATGAAAGATACTATTGTTGTTGTGAGTTCGAACAAATCAGACTCTTGCAGGATATATATCAGACGAGGAAACGGTGTATGGCACAGCCGTATGGAGTATGAATTATGGAAAGGCAAAGGTTATGCGTTATTGAAAGAGCCTTGGGACAGGGCGGCAAGAGTATATGACAGATATTTTTATAATGATACTATTTATGAATGCTGTAATTCTTTTTGTGATACTTACTCTGATTTTCGCTTTTACATAAAGGCAAAAGACAGAGTGACTGAATTTTGGACAGAAGGAGATAGTCGTATATTCCGCAATCCAACGTCTGATGTAAGACGGTTGTTGAATGAGGCTTTTAGTTGCATTCCGAAGCAGTCAACCGTGTTGAACTTATTGGGTAGGAAAGTTAGGTTTCGTCAATACACAATATCTGAAGACAACCAAAAAGTGTATTACCAATATAGTAATAAAGCCATAGGATACGAATTCTATAGAAAGGCGTATGGCTTGTGGGGAATACAGCCTGGAGTAGATGAAAGGCGGCTTGTATATGGACAGGAAATAGACAACTTCAGTCATGAACATCCTAATGGAAATAGCGTAGTAGGAGATGCCGTTTATGATTCTGTAGATGAAATGCCGTCATTCCCTGGTGGTAGTCAAGCCTTGCACAATTATATTAGGGCGAATGTAGGAAAGAACGAATCACACAATACTCGCCAAACTATTGTTCTTTCATTTGTTGTAAATGAATATGGAAGTATTGAAGACATTCGAATAGTAAAGTCATCAATAGAAAATGATAGTATTAACAATAAGGCTATTGAGATGGTGAGGAATATGCCAAAATGGATTTCTGGGCGTTTAAACGGGAAGTGTGTAAAAGTGAGGTATATGCTTCCAATTACTTTTTTTGTTAAGTAGATGTTGAAAATTAGTTTATATCAAGATTATAACGTACCTTTGTGCAGACATATAAAAACACAGAATTATCGCACATATCAAAGTAATACTATTTACGGACAAAGCAAATATTCAATTAATGCAGAAGACAATACAGACATTGGAACGTTAATTTTGGGGATGGTGTCGCTAACGGAGAAGAAGGCATCTTTAAACGGCAACATAAGCTCGATAATATGGCGCGACAGCACGCAGACGGCATCACGCGGCTACAGGTTCACGTATGACTCAATGAACCGCCTCACCGACGCCGTTTACGGCGAAGGTCCGTCCTTGTCCGACAATACCGACCGTTACAGTGAGCGGGGCATGACATACACCA